>CAADGJ010000396.1 GCA_900696505.1 uncultured Nitrosospira sp. | reverse complement strand
TCTCCTGCGTGGCGGTCGCGGTCGTCATGGCAACACCTCGTCTTGGGTGGCGAACACGCCGACAAGCGTCTCACGTCCTTCCGGCAGCGGGCTTTGCTCGGCGAACTCGGTGCCTGCATCAACGTCTTTCTTGGCGCGTTCCCCGACCTCATGAAAGTAGGAGTCATCCCCGTAGCCCAGCTGCATGAGCAACTGCTCGGCGCGCAGAATCGGGTCTTTGGTCTTCCAATCATCCAGCAGCGTACGCGGGACGTACGTGGCCGCGTCATGTTCGGAATGGCCGTGCATGCGCATGGTTTTGAATTCGAGAAATGTCGGACCTTCGCCGGACCGCGCCTTCGCAATGGCTCGGCGGGACGCCAGGTAGACGGCGGCCACGTCGTTGCCGTCAACGATTTCGCCCGGCATACCGTACGCCTTGGCTCGTTCCACCACATCGGTGATCGCCATTTGGTAACGGACCGGCGTGGAGTAGGCATACTGATTGTTGGTGCAGAAGAAGACGACCGGCAGTTTGCGCACCGCTGCGAAGTTCATGGCTTCATGGAAGTCGCCACGGCTCGTGCCACCGTCGCCGGTTCCTGCGAAGGCCACGCGGGATTCACCACGGATTTTGAACGCCAGTGCCGCGCCGGCCGCGACCGGCATGTTGTCGGCCAGGTGGCTGACGAAGCCGATCACTCCGCGTTTCAGATCGCCCATGTGCACGTTGCCGTCTTTGCCTTTTGTGGGCCCGGCCTGTTTGCCGAGGTATTGGGCGATAATTTCTCCGGGGGAAAACCCGCGAATCAGGAACGCTCCCATATCGCGATGGAAGGGGGCGATGACATCGTCGGACTGTAAGGCGGACGCATAGCCGACGGCGATGGCTTCCATGCCGTGGCTGGTGTAGACGCCACCGACGATCCGGCCTTGCCGATAGAGGGCCGTGATCCGGTCCTCCAGGCTTCTGGTGAGCCGCAGGTAGAAGTACATCTCAAGGAGGTCGCTGCGTTTGATGTCCTGTGCGACGCCGGCCTGGTCCATAGCTGCCTCCTTCATCGATCGGCTATCCGCATCACGTCAGAGCGCGGGCAGGTCCCTCCAGGACACCAACGGTTTCCCGTCCCGGCAGGCGTGGCAGTCGGCCGGTTCCCACTGCGGCATGTCCAGATCCACGCCGAAGTAAAACGGATAGGTGGCCGTCAGCTCATCCATGAACGGAAACTGTCCGCTGTCCCGCCTCGCAAACACCATCATGCCCGCAAGCTGCCCGCCGTGATCGGTGACGACCTTTCCCAACTTGCTGACGCACATGCCGCGTGTGGTGACATCGTTGAGTGAAAGGAACCGCTCCCCCGGTGCCACCGTTCCGCTGATGATCTCCGTACCGATCTTGCCCGTGTCGGGGTTAAAAGGCGTCAGCACGGTGCGTAAGGGAAGATGCGTCGCCAGGATCTCGCAGGTTCGTTTCGCCAACAGCCGCGCGTCAGACGACGTGGTAAGAATTCCGGCTGGCGGGTCATGGTGAAATGTTTGAAGAATCCACTCAGCCATGTTGGACGCGATGATCGTCACGAGGTCGGGAAAACGGCCGATGGATTCGAATCGCAGGTAGACCTCGGTATGGTGACCGGACACGACCTCCACATGGCTGTCGAAATACACCGCGCGCGAGGCACGCAGCAGGCGTTGAATATCCCAGGACGACAAGGTGGGATGCGGGGTGTCGCGAATGAGGTGCTGCATCCTCACGTCGATGTCCGATCCGTCATACATCGCCCGCTGTCGTTCAACGGTCTCCACGATCGCGGCCTCCGAAGATTTCGTGACAACTGGCATCATGCCTCCTCGCGCGAGCGCTTGTTGTGTCCCGTGATCGTCGTTCTGAGAATGCCGATAGGTTGGATTTCCAATTCAATGCAGTCTCCCGGCTGTAAGTACCGGTCGAGTTCAAGGCCGCAGCCGCCGCCGACCGTTCCCGAGCCGAAAAGGTCGCCGGGATAGATGGCCTCACCCCGCGAGACATGCTCGATCATCTGAGGGAATGACCAATGAATCGAACCGAAGCGGCCCTGCGACCAGACTTCTCCATTGACACGGGCGATCATCTGCAGCGAAGCAAGATCCGGGATTTCGTCCGGTGTCACGATGCAAGGGCCGATGGCGGTGGCGAAGTCTTTTCCCTTCGCAGGACCGAGCCGGCAGGCCATTTCCTGGAACTGGATATCTCTCGCGCTCAAGTCGTTCATGATCGTGTAGCCGGCAATGTATTGCGCCGCGTCGCGTTCCGGCACATCGATGCCGTCGCGTCCAATGATGCAGGCCAGCTCCAATTCGTAATCGAGCTTCTGAGTGTTTAACGGCCAGGGGAGCGAGTAATCCGGGCCCACGATGGTCCGGTGGTTACCCTTGTAGTACACGGGCGCCTTGTACCATTCGGGAGGAATCGGTTGGCCTCGCCGTTTCGACGTGGCGGCAATGTGGTCTTCGAAGGCGATGAAATCGCGGAGCGAGGCGGGGTTGGGCAGAGGCGCGATGATATGAACATCGGCCGCGTTGTAGATGATCGTTTCACCGGATGGGCCCTTGAGGGAGGCATCCTGTGCCACGAAATCAAACGCATGCCGGGCCGCATCCATGGCCGAGGCGCCGCCTTGTAGAAACTCCAGCATCGTGGCCGGGACTTGCGCATCGGCGAGACGGCGCGGCCTCGATTCCCGTTCCTCAGCGAGCAGGCGGGCATAGGCCATGTTGAGATCGACAATTGATCCTGCCCGCATCGCGCCGATCCTGCGAAAGACTCCGACCGGGGTGTCAACCTCGAAACTGACCAGTTTCATGGCTGGCTCCAACTCATGGCGTAATCCTTCAGTTCAACGCCTTCCAATTCCGGCATGACCTGAAAGGCGTGGCGTGATTCGATCATCACGGCAACTTCATTGGTCTGTTCCTTTGCCTTGCTGGCAGCGACGGCCTGCGGCTGTGGTCCGTGGTGAATGCCCTGAGGGTGGAGCGTCAACATGCCGGCCTGAATGCCGGCACGGCTGAAGAACTCTCCCCGGTGATAGAAGAGGACTTCGTCGTAGTCCATGTTGCGATGATAGAAGGGGACACGTAATGCGTCTGGATCGGTTTCCAGCGGTCTTGGCGCAAAGGTCGAAATCAAGAGCCCCCCGGCTTGAAATGTCGCGTGAACGCTGGGGGGAAGATGGTAGCGAGGGCTCGTGACCGGGCGAAAATCTCGGACGTTCAGCTTGGCCACCCACAGATCGCCTTTCCACCCTGCGACATCCATGGGATAAAACGGATAATAGACGCGCGTCTCTTCCTGATCGCGCTTGATACGCACTTCCCATTCACGCCGGCCATTCGCATCATCCGGAGGGGACGCGGGTTCAGGCGTGACGATGACCCCCGGGTCGAACAAGGCATGCCGGCCGAGAGGTCCTCGGTCTGGAAGCTCCACAGGATTCGGTGTTTCAATGATCAGAAACAGACCTGGCT
>CAADGJ010000395.1 GCA_900696505.1 uncultured Nitrosospira sp. | reverse complement strand
GGACATTGGGTTTGAGCAGGACACGGGCGCCGCGAACGCCCATCCGATCGATTCCACCAAGAAGTTCAAGCGCACGCCAAAGCATTCGCGCCGGGTCTGTGCCGTACACAATGCAGACGAGGGCGCGCCCTCCCCGCATGAATGGATTGACAGGAATGGGCTTCGGCAACACCAACGGCCCATCGGGATCGAAAAGCAGATGGCGCAGGATAGTCTGTGGAGACCGTAGCAGCGCCGGAAGCAGGAGAAGACCGAATCCGGCATTGTTGAAAAATTCGCGTCGTGAAAACGGCATGCGTTAGGAGCGCGGCCCTTTCTCCAAGGGATAACCGGCGGCGCGCCAGGCCTTGATGCCGCCGTCCATTGAGATGACATTCGTATAGCCCATTTGCCGGAGACTGTCGGCGGCCAATACCGACCGGTAACCACCCCCACAATACAACACGATCGGCTGCTGCCTATCCGGAATCGCCGTTTCAATATCCCGTTCGATCACACCCTTGCCGATATGAGTGGCCCCTGCCGCATGATCCTGAGAAAATTCGTCATCCTCGCGGACATCCACAAAATGGAAGCGTTCACCGCGGTCCAGTTTGGCCTTCACGTCACCGACGGTACATTCGCGCACACGGGCCCGCGCCTCTTCCACGACCTTTAAGAATCCGGGATTATGCTTCACAGTGACTCCTCCACACAAAATAACGACTGCTGCGCCGTCGGGCGTCGAAACGTCTGCGGAATAGGCACGTCATCCGGCTCGAAGCCGGCGCGCCTGCGACCCAACTCAAACAACTGCTCGACACAGCGCCAATAGGTCCCCGTGCCATGATGCCGGCTGAAAAATTCCGCGTCGCTCAAGGCTCCCCCACGAACCTCCCGTATACGATGCAGAATTTTCGAAATTCGATCGGGAAAGGCCTCGCGCATACGCTCAACGAACACCTGCTCAACATGTCCCGACAGCCGAAGAAGACTCCCCGTCGCCGAGGTAGCTCCTGCATGCCTGGCACGGGACAATATTTCAGGAATCGCCTCTTCATTCAACCCGGGGATGATCGGCGCGACGGAGATTCCGGTAGGGATGCCTGCTTTTGAGAGCACACGCATCGCCTCAAAGCGTGCGCTAATGCCGGGAGCCTGCGGTTCCACCAGGCGCGCGGTTTCATCATCGGCAAAGGCGATACTGAAGTAGACGCGAATCCATGCCCGTTCGCGCAATTGTGTGAACAGATCCAGATCACGTGTCGGAATGACTCCTTTTGTGATGATGCCTACAGGATTCCGGTATTCGGCGCAGACTTGAAGACAGGCTCTCGTCAAACCGAGGGTGGCCTCGAGGGGTTGATAACAATCGGTATTGCCAGAAAACACCACCAACTCGCCCTTCCAGGAGGGCTTCTCGAACGACTCTCGCAGCAAGGTTGCCGCCCGCCTTTTGAGCACGATTTTCGACTCGAAATCAGTTCCGGCTCCGAATCCCCAATACTCATGAGATGGGCGCGCGTAACAGTAGGCGCAGGCATGAAAACACCCCCGGTAGGGATTCACGCTCCATTTGAACGGGAGGTCCGGGCTGTCATTCTGGCTAAGAATCTGGTGGGTGTTGTCTTCGAACAGCTGAATACGCGCGCGCAGCGATGGTTCAAGCACTTCGCGCTCAAGCGGTTCAAATCGATTAGGAGGATTCGAAATCGGTTTCACAGCAATCATGGTGCCGCCCCACCCGCGCGTTGTCAATGACGCCCAAGCGCCTTCGGTTCCAGCGATCAGCGACCAGTTTCATTGACTACGCAGGCATCGGGTGTTAAATTTCACGCCGCTTCTAGGGAAAAGAGTATGTACGACCTTCGGGTATTGCGAGACAATCTGGACGAACTCCGTGACCAGCTAGGGCCACGGGGGAAGGACGTTGCCTGGGAAGATTTGAGAAAACTGACCGAAGATCGTCGTGCCCAGACGATTCAAGTTGAAGACCTTCGGCACCAGCTCAAAAAGGGCTCCGAGGAAGTCGCCCGACTTAAGCGAGAGAAGCAGCCGGCTGAAGAGGCCATGGCGGCGATGAAAGCCTTAGGAGAAACCATCAAAGGCCATGAAGACCGGCTTCGATTGATCGAAGAACAGCTGGCGCATATCGCGCTGCGTATTCCCAATCTTCCCCATGCCTCTGTGCCGAATGGTCATGACGCCGCAGATAATGTCGAAGTCCGTCGATGGGGCACGCCGCCGCAGCTCTCGGCGCCGGCGCAGTCGCACTGGGATATCGGGGAGTCGTTAGGCATTCTCGATTTCGACCGGGCGGTGCGCATGGCCAAGGCTCGCTTTGCCGTCCTGACCGGGCTCGGAGCTCGTCTCGAGCGTGCGCTCATCAACTACATGCTGGACATGCATACCACGCAGCATAGCTATCGCGAAGTCATGCCCCCGCTGATGGTCAATCGCGCGGCGATGACCGGGACGGGTCAATTACCCAAATTCGAAGAAGATTTGTTCCAGATGCGCGACGAGGAACTGTTCCTGATTCCTACGGCGGAAGTTCCCGTCACTAATCTGCACCGAGAAGAGATATTAGCGGAAGAGGCCTTGCCGATTCGGTACACGGCCTACACGCCTTGTTTCAGACGCGAAGCAGGCTCCTACGGCAAAGACACGCGCGGCCTCATCCGCCTTCACCAATTCAACAAAGTGGAACTCGTCGCCTTCGTGAAGGCCGAACACTCCTACGATGAACTGGAGCGCCTCACGTCCCATGCGGAAGCGGTGCTCCAAGGGCTGGGATTGCATTATCGAGTAATCACGCTCTGCAAAGGCGACATGGGATTTTCTTCCGCGAAGACTTATGACATTGAGGTATGGTTGCCGTCGCAGCAGACGTTTCGTGAAATCTCGTCCTGCAGCAATTTCGAAGCGTTTCAAGCGCGCCGAGCAAACATACGTTGCCGTCCCAAGGCAGGGAAAAAAGACTCCAAACCGGAATTCGTTCATACGCTAAACGGATCGGGTCTGGCCGTGGGCAGAACGCTGGTGGCTATTCTCGAGAATTACCAGCAGCCGGATGGCAGTGTGGCTATTCCAGCAGTGTTACAACCCTATATGGGGGGGCTTCAGACGATCTCGCGATCCTGATGGTCATAAGTGTCCCGGCCAGGTGTGGAGGGGTGACGGAGTGGCCGAACGTGCCGGTCTTGAAAACCGGAGATGGGGTAACCTATCCGCGAGTTCAAATCTCGCCCCCTCCGCCAAATTATTCCCAGCAGAGTTGGCGTTTTGAGCCTAAATTGTGGCTGAACTGTGACTAATTTAGGCTAAGCACTTCTGAGGCTCAACTGGTCACGATGGGGAAGTATTCCGCAGCATAGTCTATTCTACTGTAATGCTGATGAAGACCTTCCTTACCTATCCATCATCGCACAACTCACGCAACCTAATCCCCTCTTTGTGAAACCATATTTCCTCGCTTCCCTGTTTGGGCCTTGTGGTTCTCGATAGGCTCGTTTCTCGCATTATTTTCTCCTATTCTTCCTTCGTAGACGTTTCTCCGAACAACTACGCACTTGCGTCAATAGGCAGCCTCGTGGTTGACTGAAAAAGGGTGAAGGTATCTGCCTTGGTTGTGCCCACCCAGGGCGGGAAGAGGTCTCGGCATCCTCCTGGCGAGATCTGCCTTCACCCCCAAACCTCAACCTCAAGATTACATCCATCAATCTGCATCGTAGTCCGCAGTTTGGGAACGTTGTGGCCCCTCATCCAATGCAACCATAGGACGAGATATATCAAATAACTAATTGATATCATGAATATTCACAAACGCACGCCTAAGCACAATTTTTAGTAAAGGCTATCGGGCTTCCCCCTCCTTTGCCTCGTCGTCATCCCCTCCTCCACGGTATTCTCACCCTCCTACTTGCTCGGTATTGTTGAGCATGCGCAAGTCACCACTCACAAGGACTCCAGCCAGGCAGCACAGCATCTCCATTCCGCCCTATTTCACCGGAGGTCTTATGCACAAACAAGTTGGAAGAATCGGATCCGTGCGTCGAGAACTTCACGGGAAGGCTTGCCCCTTTTGCGGAGGACAGAAGTATCAACTGGTGCTTCGCGCCCATACGCTCCCTTCAACCGACGGCCTCTTCGCTCGCTGCAGTCAATGTCAGAGAACCAAAGAAGTCGACGAAGACCTGGGCCGCATCCTGTGGATGTAGCAACCAAACATTCACCTGGTCCGGGAACCATCACGTCTGAACCACGAGGATTCATGGCAAGCGCTCATAAATCAACCAAATCACGAACCCATCAGAAGTCGCACGCCCTGCGGATGCTCCTAACCAGCGGAGTCATACGAGAAGCAGATGTCGATCCCCCCGGGATGTCCGATTCGCGATCCCAGACAAGCCCCACTCGCACTATCTATCCCAGCAAATCGGTATATACCAAACTGGTGCATTCCACAGGCCACAGACGCCACGTCGGATTACTCGCTCAGTGGCATACTACCTTCATTGATATCCTCAAAGAATTCGGGAAACGATAACAGCACGCATCCTCCCCCTTACCCCAGCGGCCAGAGACACTCCTCAAAATCATTCTAGAATTACTTGAGTGCGATCCATGCTCTGGGGTATGATCCCCCTTCTTCGCGTGGAAAGATCCTAGTCGCTTGCGTCTAGGCGCGAGAGATCCACACACAGTCTGTGGCTTGCGGAGAGGTGGCCGAGTGGCCGAAGGCACCGGTTTGCTAAACCGGCACAGGTCAAAAGCCTGTCGCGGGTTCAAATCCCGCCCTCTC
>CAADGJ010000394.1 GCA_900696505.1 uncultured Nitrosospira sp. | reverse complement strand
TTATCGCCGGGTTGGTGATGTCCGAATCAGAGTACAGCCATCAGGCGTTGGCCGAGGTGCTGCCGTTTCGCGACAGTTTCAATAGTTTGTTTTTCGTGTCTATCGGCGTGTTGATGGATCTACGGGTGGTGTTGGACCACCCGTTCATCGTGTTAGGGCTTCTGGTGGCTGTCATTGTGGGGAAGCTGCTGGCCGGCGCCGGAGCGATGGTGGCATCTGGCGCGCCGCCCAGGTCGGCCGTGCTGGTCGGGGTTGCGCTCGCGCAGGTCGGAGAATTCAGTTTTATTCTCGCACAGCAGGGCCAGGAGGCCGGCTTGTTCTCGGGAGATCACTATCAGTTATTTCTTGCTGTGTCCGTGCTCACAATGGTGGTGACGCCGTTTGTGATGCAATGGTCGCCTCACCTGGGCCGACGGATCGAAGCGCTGCAACGAGTTCGTGGCTGGATGCCCACCCGCACGGTGGCGCACGTCGAGCAATTGGAGGGGGGGCAGGTCCGGATCAAGGATCATGTGATCATCGTGGGATACGGCCTCAATGGCCGCAATCTTGCCCGCGTGTTGAGCGAAACCGAAATCCCTCATGTGGCGCTCGATCTGGACGGCGAAACGGTGCGCCGGGAGTCGCGCCATGGGGTCCCCATTTATTACGGCGATGGCTCGAATGCGAATGTCCTCCGGCACATGAAAATCGAGGACGCGAAGGTCCTCGTGATTGCTCTATCCGATCCATTTACGGCTCGAAGAACGGTGAAAGTCGCGAAGGGCCTCAATGCGAAGCTACACATCGTGGTGCGGACGCGATACCTGCGCGAGCTGGAAGAACTGCATCAGCTGGGGGCGGATGACGTGGTGCCGGAGGAGTTCGAGACGTCGATTGAAATTTTTGCCCTGGTACTACGCACCTATTGTCTCCCGCAGGAATTCGTGGCCAGAAAAGCGGAACAAATCAGGCGGGAGGGGTATGCTCTGCTGCGTCGCAGTGAAATGCCGGAATTGGCGCATCATTTGCGCGGGGGGACGCTGACGGATGTCGAGGTGGAAACCTGCCGGGTTGACGAAGACGCTCCCGCCGTGGGCAAATCGTTAACAGAGTTGTCGATTCGTCCGCGAACCGGCGCCTCGGTGATCGCCTGGACTCGCAGTCAGGTCACGCAATCGAACCCGTCTGAAACCGTGCGGCTCCAAGCCGGCGACGTCGTGACGTTGCTGGGATCGCGGGAGCAAATCCGCCGGGCCATGGCGCTCTTGAACGAGCCCAACCACGGAACGAGCCACCAACTCACCTAGCGCCCGCAGCGCGCAGATCCTGTCAGGTACCGCCCACTTCCGGCAGCCAAGGCTGTTGCTAACTTCTCCACCGCAGTGTGACCGGACCTTTGAGCGGATGCTCCAACGGACGTCCGGTTTGCACGGAAGCGAGATGGGCGGCTTTCAGCTTGTAGTACCACTTGGCCGGGGTGTCGGCGTCGTCGATCAGCATGAGTGCAGGTTTGTACTTCAGGCCAACAGCCTGTCGCTCCATGGCCTGTTTATCCTGCTTCATAAAGATATTCGCGAAATATCGGAACAGGGGTTTGGCGAAGGGGAGCCAGGGGAGGATATTCCAGGCGGCGGTGAAATCGATCCGGCATTGCTGCTCACCGACCGGCGTCACGGTCGCGCGCGAGGAGACAAACATCGACCCGCATTGCACGAACTCAAACCGCTGATTGGGCAGCACGAAGTCGATGGTGGTGGTCAGGGGGCCACCATAGAGTTTGTTGAGCAGTTTGTAGGGGCCGCTGTTTTTCGAAGGTGCATGGGGCACCATCCGAAATCCGTTGGGGATGGGCTCGAAAGTTTTGGCTTTGTCATGCATGCTGGCCTGCGTCCGCCACCAGGAGCTTTGATGGACGAAGGGGCCATGGGCTGGATCCATCAGCCCCACGATGCCGTCGTCGATGGGGCAATCGAGGATGGTAGAGATCTGCACCATGCGGTAGGGCGCGGAAGGCAATGGCAGACGCGGCAGCTCCGGCACCGGTTGATTGGGCTGCTGCGGATCGGGGAGAAAGACCCACACGTATCCATCTTCATCCCGGCAGGGATAGGACGTGATGCCGATTTTCTCCGGTTGAAGTGCGGAGCCTTCGACCAAAGCGGGGATATGGCGGCAGCGGCCGCCCGTGTCGAATTGCCAGCCATGGTACGCGCATTCGACGCGCTCGCCATCAAAATGGCCGAATGACAACGGCATCCCGCGATGTGGACAAATATCGCGCATGGCTGCGACCTGCCCCTGGCGGTCACGGCAGATGAGGATGGGCAATCCCAACATGACCTGCGTCTGCATCTGTCCGACGCCCAAGGAACTGCTCGTAGCGGCTGGATACCAGAAGCCGAATAACGGCGCACTTTTCGTGGGTTTCAGTTCGGTGATGAGGTCTGTATTCATGGATACCCGGGATATGACCAGGGGCTTCGCGGACGAGTGGACTATAACGGCGGGTCTGCAACAGGTCAAGCAATGGATCGTAAGGGGAAAAGTTTGCAGTGCTGCGTCAGGAGCGCCGGGGAGGGCCGTTACGGCTTCGCGTTTCTTGACAAAAAAAAGATGTGGAGACTATAGTCATTTTTGATGCGAATTCAGTCGTGTGTGCTCAGACAGGCGAGGTAATCCATGACGACCGCACAAATCGAGCCCACAGCCGCCCTGGCGGAACTCCGCGAGTCGAAGGCTGACCGCGTCACCATCGTGCTCCTCAGCGGAGATCTCGATAAAGCGATGGCGGCGTTCATCATCGCGACGGGCGCCGCCGCGATGGGGATGCGCGTGACAGTATTTTTTACCTTCTGGGGGCTCAACACGATTCGCAAAAAGGGGGCGAGCAGTTCCGCGTCGGATTGGCTTCGTCGCATGTTCGGCTTCCTCAATAAAGGCGGCGCCGACACATTGCCCTTGTCCCGTTTTCATTTCTGGGGGCTGGGCACGAGGATGATGCAGGTCGTCATGAAGCAGAATCGTATGCCCGGCGTGCCGGAGTTGATGCAAATGGCGATAGATCTCGATGTGCGCTTTATTGCCTGCACCACAACCATGGGCTTGATGGGAATCACGAAAGATACGTTGATCGACGGAATCGACCAATTTGCCGGTGTCACCACCTACCTGGCGGAAGCCAAGCAGGGCAGTGTCAATCTGTTTATCTAAGCGGGCTGAGGAGAGGGCATGATACAGGCTGATGTGAGACTCGATACGCTGGGGTACTTCTGCCCGATGCCGATTATTTTGACCTCGAAGAAGATCAAGGAACTGACCATGGGTCAGGTACTGGAAGTCGTCTCGGACGACGAAGGCATCAAGAAAGATATGCCGGCCTGGTGTGAGACGACCGGCCATCAAATGGTGGGATTGGAAGAGGAGCAAAGTTCTTCCAAGCGGATTTACAAAGCCTTTGTCAAAAAGGCCAAGTAGCACTCAGCGACAGGCGCGCGGATGCGAAGCCGTCATGTTTTGCCAAGCCGGAGGGTATGGTCGCCTGCCTCCGGCTTTTTTTTGCCTGAGACTGTCCTGGCCGTAAGTCGGCCCTGCACACCAGAAGAAGGAATGCCGTGAGTCAGGTGATCGAATGTGTGCCGAATTTTAGTGAGGGCCGGAACCCGGACGTCATCCAGGCCCTCGTGGCCCTGGTTCGATCCGTCCCAGGCGTAGCCTTGCTGGATGAGTCGCACGATACGGATCATCATCGTTCGGTGGTCACCTTTGCCGGACGGCCCTATGCCGTCGCCGAAGTGGCCTTTCAGATGGCGCGACTGGCCTCTCAGCTGATCGATCTGCGGAGCCATCATGGTGAACATCCGCGCGTGGGCGCCACGGATGTGATGCCGTTCGTTCCGATTCGCGAGGTCAGCATGCAGGATTGTGTGCAATTGGCTCGCATGGTCGGCCAGCGCATTGGCAATGAGCTGAAAATCCCCGTGTTTCTCTACGAGCAGGCGGCGGCGAGGCCGGAGCGCGTCCAGCTGGAATGGATCCGAAACGGTGGCCTGAAGGGACTGGCCGACCGGATGGCCGCGGACCCGGCCTGGGTGCCCGACTTCGGTCCGAAGCAGCTGCATCCCACCGCCGGCGCTACGGTAGTCGGCGCGCGGTGGCCGCTCATCGCCTTTAACGTCAATCTGAAGAGTGGGGACCTGTTAGTTGCCAAGGCGATCGCGAAGGCTGTTCGGCAGTCGAGTGGCGGTCTTCCTTCGGTGAAAGCGATCGGCGTTGAACTGAGGAGCCAGGGGCTCGTCCAGGTCTCGATGAATCTGACGAACTATGAGGAAACCTCGCTGCAGGTTGCCTTTACCGCGGTGGAGCGGGAAGCGGCAGCTCGCGGAGTGGAAGTGGCGGGGACGGAGATTATCGGTCTGGTTCCTGAGCAATGCCTCATCGATACCGCGCAGCGGGCGCTTCGTCTCGATCGATTTGAAGGCAGGCAGGTCCTCGAAATGCGATTGGACAGTGTCGAATCGCGCGCAGCCATCGGCAGGCTGGCCGGGTCGCAACCGGTGAAGGAGTCACCGTCGTTGCCCGCGAAGCCCGTCGCATCGACGAATGTTCTTGCCGCTGAGCAAGGATTGACGGGCGGCAGTGTAGGCGCCCTCGCGGCATCGTTCGCGGCGACATTAGGCACCATGGTGGCTAAACTGAACCGCGCACGTCCGGCCGAAACACGCCTCACGGAGATTGGCACGCGCCTCCGAGATTTGGCGCAAGCCGACCGGGATGCCTACGCTCGAGTTCTCAAGGCAAGGAAGCTTCCGCCTAACCATCCTGACCGAGCGGTGCAAATAGCCTCCGGTTTATTGGACGCCATCGAAACGCCGATGGAAATTGTGAAACTCTGTTGCGAGGTGATCCCGCTGCTGCGCGGTCTGTTGGCGCAGGCAAAACCGGAGCTTCAGCCTGACTTGAAGATGGGAATTGAACTGGCAGATGCCGCAATCAATGGCTGTGTGGCGATGGTCGAAGAAAACATGAAAGTTCAACCAAATCAGCTACTTGTTGCATCCATTCGGGAACGGTTTGCCGTAGCGGAACAAATGCTTGTGGATGCGAAATCGCTATGCTACACTCCGCCCTTCGATTCGTGGTCTCAAAACATGTTGAATATCCTGAAACTTCGCTGAAAGAGAGTCGAAGGTAGCTGACGATGGAAATTAAGGTTTTCAATAACAACGTTGAAAAAGCCCTGAAGGTCGCCAAGAAGAAGTTGGCGGGTGAAGGATTGTTCCGCGAACTGAAGCGCCGCCGGTACTATGAGAAGCCGAGTGTCCGCAAGAAGGCGAAAGAGCGAGAGGCTCAGCGCCGCCGCCAGAAGTGGCTTGCAAAGAGACGTCCCGAATAGACGCCAGGCGTTTTTCCTTCCGCCAGTCATCTAGACCGTGCCAGTTTAATCCCTCTTTCCGGCACCTCCATGCAGGCGCACGAGATTCATGCCGTCATCCGAACGGTCAAGCGGGAGATTGCCCGCTGGCCTGACCCGGTTGTCGGCGTCGTGGCCAAAGAATCCGGCCGCGATCCCTTTCTAGTGCTGATTTCCTGCCTCCTCAGTCTTCGAACCAAAGACAAGACCACCGCTGAAGCCAGTGCGCGGCTCTTTGCCTTGGCCTCAACACCGGCAACGATGCAGCAGCTGTCCCAGTCGACGGTTGAGTCCGCCATCTATCCCGTGGGTTTTTACCGCACCAAAGCCAAGCAGATTCAGCAAATTTGCACGCAGCTGCTTGATCGATACCACGGGCGAGTCCCGGATCAGATTGAAGCGTTACTGACGTTGCCGGGCGTCGGTCGAAAGACCGCCAACCTGGTGGTGACAGTCGGGTATGAGAAACCAGGCATTTGCGTCGACATTCATGTGCATCGGATCAGCAATCGGTGGGGCTACGTGAAAACGAAAACGCCTGATGAAACGGAAAAGGCCTTGCGCGGGAAATTGCCACGCAAGTATTGGATCACCTTCAACGATCTGCTCGTGCCGTTCGGGCAGAACCTTTGCCAGCCTGTGTCTCCGTTCTGCAGCCGGTGCAAGATTGCGGAGTATTGCGATCGAGTCGGGGTGACAAAAAGCCGTTAATGCAGCGTGACCAGTCCCGGCATCAGTCCTGTCCGGAATTGGCGGCGTCATCCGTTGATCAGATGAAGAGTTTGGTTTCCGCCTGCGCGGTCAAAGAGAGAATGGCGGGAAGGCCGAGCACTTCGTCCACGTTGCGTTCGACCGCACCCGCTTCGACGCCCATATATTCAAGCCCCGCGCTACAGGCGATGAGACGAAATTGCCCGACCAGACGGGCTTCATGAAACATCTCCGAAATCCGGGGAACCTTTTTTTCCTTCAAGAGGCGCGCGACCTCTTCGGCCGAGGCGGCATATTCCGGAGGAAAGTCAATGTGATCGATCTTGCCTTCAGCCAGCTTCTTGATGGTCCAGAACAAGAGAACCACGATGACATCCTTGCCCATAGCCGAAGCCGTGAGGCCGAGCGTTGCGACCTGATGTAGCTTGTCGTACGTAGCGTTATGGGCGAAGAGAACAAACTTCGGCTTATCGGCCATGGGGACTATTTGACCTTCTGTCTGGTTTTGACACTGTTGATAAAGTCGGTGATGGCCGCATCTACCTCAGCCGCGGTCATGGCGCGATCGTGCATTTCGCTCTCATCGAGCAGGTAACGTTCTCCCTGTTTTTCCTGCCGCACGACCACAGAATTTTCCGGCGTGACCTCCACGCGCATGAACCACTCTTTGTTGCCCTGGGTGATAACGACTTCTTTGCCGAGTCCGATCTTGCTGATGTCGATCTGTAGTTCTGGGGGTGCAGCGGAATCGACAGCCTGCGCTCCTTGGTCGAACACCTCAACGGTATTCAGCACCAGAATCAGGCCAAGGACGGCCAGGCGGCAAGCCGAGGAGCGGATGGTCCTTAGCACGAAGCTGCTGGATCGCGGCGGCAGCATGGTGCGGAATTATAGCTGGCAGAGCAGGGAACGTAAACCCGCTGGGCGTCGGCACCCTTTCCGCCGCGTAAAGGCCCGTGCTAGGATGCGCCGGTGATGAGCGACATGTTGGCGCAGATCGAATCCTACGTGCCGGCGAGCGTGTTGATTTGGTTTGCCGTCTCGTCCGTTGTCATGTTCGTGGGAACCCTGATCGCGATTCCTGTCATTCTGATGCGGTTGCCGGCGGACTATTTCGATACCCGCATTCCTCGCCCCTGGATGGAAAACCATCATCCGGTGCTGCGGCTGCTGGGGCACGTCGTGAAAAATGTCGTCGGGGCGATTTTTCTGTTCGCGGGATTCCTCATGCTCTTCTTGCCCGGACAGGGCGTGCTGACCATGTTGATCGGCCTGTCATTGATCGAGTTTCCCGGCAAGCGGCGTGTGGAAGCCAAGATCGTCGGACAATCTACCGTTCTCAGCACAATCAACGCGATGCGAGCCAAGTTCGACAAACCGCCGCTGATCATTGCTCCCGAGTGACAGCCGTCGACGCAGACATCCGTCGCGCCAGTTATCCATAACCCGTGTGCCTATTCCTCCATCATGCCCACTCTCTATCTGATTGACGGCAGTGCCTATATCTATCGGGCGTTCTTTGCCCTTCCGCCCTTGAGCAATTCCAAGGGCTTGCAGACCAATGCGGTCTATGGCTTCACCACCATGTTGATGAAAGTGCTGCGGGACCATCATCCCGATTATGTCGCCGTCGTCTTCGATGAAAAAGGCCCGACTCACCGGCATGAGGCCTTTAAAGAATACAAGGCGCAACGGCCGCCCATGCCTCAGGGGATGAGCGCGCAGGTCCCGTATATTCATCGCGTGGTGGAAGCGCTGTCTCTGCCGGTGATTCGGCAGGCCGGGTATGAGGCGGACGACCTGATCGGCACCCTGGCACGAAAGGGGGAAGGCGAAGGCCTCGATGTCGTGATCGTCACCAGCGACAAGGATATGTTTCAGCTGCTGACTCCCAAAACGCGCATTTACGATCCCGTGAAAGACAAGTGGTTCGGCGAGGCGGATTCACAGGTGCGGTTCGGCGTGGAGCCGGCGCGTGTCGTCGAAATTATGGGTCTCATGGGGGATACCAGCGACAATATTCCCGGTGTCAAAGGGATCGGCGAGAAAACCGCCGTGAAATTGATCACCCAATTCGGCACGATCGAGGAGCTGTTGCGCCGCGTCGAGGAAGTGACTCCGGCCAAAACGAAGAATCTGTTGCTGGAACAGGGTGAGAGCGCCCGCATGAGCAGGCAGCTGGCGACCATCCAGGTGGATTGTCCCATCGAATTTGCCCCCGCTCATTTTCAGGCGAAAGCGCCGCAGACTGAAGTGCTGGTGAGCCTGCTGCGCGAACTGGAATTCATGACGTTGGCCAAGGCTTTGCAGGGCGACACTCCTGAGCAGAACCGGTTAGGGGCTGAGGTTCAGCGCATACACGATACTGCCGGAGCGGAAGATTTTTTGAAACGGCGACAACCGGACACCATGATGGGGCTGGCTTGTGTATTGAGTGATGAAGCCGGCGTGCGAGCCGACATTCAAGGCTGTGCCTTCGGCTGGCCGGACGGGACTGTCGCGTTCGTACAAGGGGAGGCGCAAGACTGGCCGCAGCCCCTCACCGCGTATGTGCGGGACGGGAGCAGGCCGAAGGCGGTGCAGGATCTCAAACCGACTCTGTTAGCGCTCCAGCGGCAGGGGATCGACATGCCAGGTCCCTACTTTGACACGATGGTTGCAGATTATTTGCTCAATCCCAATCGACGGGCGCATACCTTGGAAGCGATCGCCATGGACCTACTGAGTTATCAGCTCGGCACGGGCGAACGCGAGGAAGGGGGCAAGGAACCGCAGTCTCTGTTTGATGTCGATGAACGTGTGGTTCGTCGAACCGGCGAGGCGGCGGCGGTGACGGCCAAAGTTGCGCCCATGTTGCGCGATCGGCTGAAAGAGCAGGGCAGTCTGTCGCTTTTTGAACAAGTGGAAATGCCACTGGTGCCGGTGTTAGCCGACATCGAGCGCAACGGGTTTTTGCTCGATGTCGAGGGGCTGCGCACGTTGAGCATGGAGTTGGAGCGGGAACTCGAGCAGATGGTCGGGACCATTTATCGGTTGGGCGGCGGCGAATTCAATATCGGCTCGCCGAAGCAGTTGGCCACGGTGTTGTTCGAAACGCTGGGCCTGAAGCCGCTACGGAAAACGAAGACGGGGTTTTCTACCGATGAAGACACGCTCACGCAACTCGCGAATCAGCACGAGCTTCCCGCGCAAATTCTCAGCTATCGCACGCTCACCAAACTCAAATCGACCTATGTCGATGCCTTGCCGCAGCTGGTCAACCCCGACACGAAGCGGCTTCATACGTCGCTCAATCAGACGGTCGCCGCTACGGGACGACTCTCGTCGACCGATCCCAATCTGCAAAACATTCCGGTGAAAGGCGACTACGGCCTGCGGATCCGTGAGGCCTTTATTGCGCCGCCCGGCCATCACCTGCTCTGTGCCGACTATAGTCAGGTCGAGCCGCGCATTCTGGCCCACCTCTCCCAGGATCCTCGATTATTGGAAGTGTTCGAGAAGGGGGAAGACATTCACATGGCGACAGCCATGGAAATTTTCAACCTACCTGCCGGCGACGTCACGCGCGAAATGCGGCGCGCGGCGAAAAGCGTCGTGTTCGGGATCGTCTATGGCATCAGTCCGTTCGGCCTCGCATCGAACATCGGTGTGCCACAAGCTGAGGCCAAAAAATACATCGAAACCTTCTTTGAAAAGTTTGCAGCGGTGCGCGCCCTGATGGACCACAATATCAACGATGGAAAAACCAAGGGCTACACGACCACCATTCTGGGCCGTCGTCGTCCCATTCCCGAATTGCAGAGCGGCGATCCATCTCAACGCGGGGTGGGCGAGCGCATGGCGGTGAATAGTCCGATTCAAGGCTCGGCGGCGGATCTTATTAAACTGGCCATGATCAAGGTCCATCGGTGCTTGCGAGACGAACTGCCGCGCTGCAAAATGATCCTCCAGGTTCATGACGAACTAATCTTCGAAGTGCCGGATCAGGAGCTGGAGCAGGCGAAGCAACTCGTCAAAGCGGAAATGGAAGCGACCGGTGACGCGTTGGGGTTATCGGTGCCGCTCAAAGTGGATGTCGGAGTTGGGTGTAACTGGCGCGCCGCCCATCCGTAGCCGGATGTTGAAACAGGTTGCCAGCGGCCTTCTCAGTCGCACGGCTTCCTGCGACATCCCCCAGGCTGTATGACTCAGTCGCCGCACTCCATGCGGCCTTGCCGGACAGCCTGTTTGAACATCCTGAACAAAGCAGCTGTTGTGTAGAGCGTAAGTTGGTTCAGTTCAGCCCATGTCGTCGCGAAAGCGTAGATTGACCATCCCCGAGCCGGAGTTTCAGGCCTTGGTTCAGCAGGCGCTGGACGGCCTTCCTGACGAATACGCCAAGCGCATTACCAACGTCGCCGTGGTGGTAGAGGATGAGCCTTCCCCCGAGGTCCTCGCCGATCTTGACATGGACGAGGACGAGGATCTGCTCGGCCTCTATCAAGGCCTTCCCATCGATAAAGAGTCTTTCTTTCAGGCGGGCGGGCAACTGCCGGCCAAAATCTCCATCTATCGCGGACCGATCCTCAGACTGTGTCGCACGAAACAGGAAGTGGTGCAGGAAGTGCGTGATACGGTCGTGCACGAGATCGGTCATCATTTCGGGTTTGACGACGACGAGATGCCCTCCTAGCAGATGAAAGCAGAGGTTGTGAAGGCAAGGCTAGCTTCGGACGTTTGGCATCTCGTGGTTGCTGCCGTGTTTCTTGTGGTCGTGACGCCTGGCTGTGCCATTCATGCCTGGCGGGTTGTGCCAACCGAGGTCTCGGAAGAAGCGATCGCCTCCTATGCCCAAGAGCCAGGCGCAGTTATCTACTACAACGTGCCTGCGATGTTCGAAAACCCGCTGTCTAGAGAGACGGCTGATTCATTTGAAAGAGCCCAGTCGACTCAACTGTTCAGTGAACTCTTGGGGAATGAACTCACGAAGAATCCTACCTTCGACAAAGCCATTCTCACATCTGTGGCGCCGGAACGCGGCTACTACGTCTCTGTGGACGTCACGCATGTACCTCACTTGAGCACCGAGTCTGCATTAAAGATAGTCATGTGTTCTGTGACGCTCATGATAATCCCCTGCTATATCGATGACGCGGTCGAGTACAGGATCAGCTACCATCTGTTCAAGGATGGGATTGAATTAAAAACCTATCACTGTATGGTGCAACAGAAATCGTTTACGTGGAACCTGCTTCTCTTGGCAATTCCCTTCCTTGATTCCTGGACAGCGCCACCGTGGATGGCACCGAAAGAAAAAGCGTTTGTAGAGACATCCAGGAAGTTCTGGCGAGATGCACGAACGGATGGACACTTTTAGCTTTACCGTAGGGCGAAAATTCTGGCGGAGAGTTTCATGCGCTCTTCTTGCGGTGGGGATGGCAGTAATAATAGTGTCTTGTTCATGGGTGGGCGTAGGTTCGGTCAGTCCCTCGATTGGGGAAGCAGACTTTTCAGCCGAGCTAATTTCGCCGCAGCGAATCTACTACAACATCGACTTGCGCCGTAATCGAAAGATCGCCGATGCCATTCGTCAAGGGCTCGGAAAGGGGGCAAGCCAATCCGAAGCAGTCTACATATCTGAGCCGCCGGCTCATGGCTTGTTTTGTGAAATTTCGCTGGATCGACAGCCTCGCAAGGCAGCGTTGTCTAATCTTTGGATGATTGCGTCGGTGCTGAGCTTGGGTGTCCTACCCTTCTATGACGATGAAGGTGAGCGGATTGATGTCAGGTATGATCTATATGTGGACCGGCAGTTTAAAGGGTCGTATACCTACGTGGTCAGTCGAAGGGGGCTGTACTGGGCGGGCGCTCCCCTGATCAAGCCTTTTCTTTCTTCGAGTTGGTCAGAGAGCATTCTTGACGATCAGGTATGGAACAGCGCTTTCCGAACTACGGCCAGGCAGTTTCTGATGGCAATCATCAAAGATGGCGTTCAGGTCCTTCCCTAAGAAGGTTGGGTGACCTGACGATTTCCTGCTGATCAAAATAAGTGTGCCACTGCTGACAGGCACTGGCTCCGTCCGAGACCGAATCTTCCACCGTACTTCGTAAAATCCTGCCTCCACCTAGCCATCTACAATAGTCCAATCGGCACGTAGGTCTGCCTGACGCGCACGGATTTTTTCGCGAGTCAGCGCGATCCCGGAGTCGTCCGGCCACTATCTTGAGGATGACGAGATCTTCGATCGACAGTATGTGAACTTGTAGCGCGCCAAACACGACCGTGCGTCTGCGTTCCAATGCGGTCCGAAGGGAGGCCGAGTCTGCCAGGAGGAGATCGATCACGACTTCCTGCCCGGAGCGGATTCCCACAATTCGCCAAATCGAGATCCCCTGAAAGACCATAGGTTCGGATGGATGATGGTGGAGTCGAAAAGGGAGGAGACAAGCGCCTGTATCTCTTCGCGTGAAGGCGGATCCAGCAGAATAAGGAGGTCGATGTCTGTGGTGGCTCGAGGCTCCACCAAGGCGCTGTAGGCCCAGCCTCCGGCAAGTGCATAGGCCACGCCGCGTCGGTTGAAGTCGGTGATGAGGTCGGAGAATGCTCGGATTAGGATTGGCTCTGCTGCATTGCCTGCTCTTTGGCCAGTCGAATTTCGTGCATGACCTGTGCGATTCCCTCACCCGCGCCCGGCACATTCCGCTGCTCAATTACGGCTTGGCGCAAGGTCAGCCCCAACTCCGTCAGTTCGACCGTGCGGCGCAAATTGTCTGCAATTCGTATGTTCTCTGGGGATGGGGGTGATGGTGGCATAGACGGGGCTCCGAGCAGAAACGGACTTTGCAAAGAGAGTCTACTTGACGTCTTGCTGGGGAGCAAGCAGGAAGGCGTGCTCTGCCGCGGTTCTCTTTCATGCAAAGGGTGACACCAGGCATCGATATGAAGCCACCACGGGCAGGCGAGGTCAGCGTTCACGCTTACGAGTACAGCCGCCCGACGATCTGATTGAAGTTGAAGAGCATCGCGTTTGCGCGCGTGTAGGCGGCGTGGCCGTAGTAATGGTCGCGGACGTTAGTTGAACTGGTGCAGTCTTTGTAATCGACAAGCAGGCACTGTCCTTCGCTGGGAAAGCGGGTAGCGCGGCGCGCGCATTCCACCCAACGTTCAAACCCATCGTAAGGTTCGAGCAATTCCCACACGGCTTTATTGGCTGCTTTGGCACTCTCAGCGGGTAGGGCATCGCTGCCGGCCACAGCCAATTCCTGCACGTAGTCGCCGCCCCACGCAATCGGCATTTCGACGGAGATCTGCGGGAGCTCCATTTTGGAGAGCCAGGTCTTTCCATCGGTGCGCAGATTGCGGTGATTGACGATATGTAGAAGCTTGCCGATGCCGGAGGGGTCCCATCCGTACCGCACTGGTGTGCCGAAGGTGACGATGTCGAGGGCCGCGCCGTTGAGGAGGGAGCCCGAAGTCAACAAAGGATCGATGCGCTGAATGGCCTGCACATCCGAATGCTGCGGGTTCGCCGCCAGGAGCAGATCGAAAAACGCTTTCCGGCCGGTAATGGGCGAAGGGCAGAGTAGATTCGCGGCGAGCGCGAGCACAAGTCCGGATTGCCCATGGGCTTGAATCAGAATGCGATCCCCGGTTCCCAGATGGTGTTCGGTCACTAAGGCCCGCAGACGATCCAAGAGCCGGCAGGCCGCCAGGGCACGGCCGAGATGGTGATGCTCGCTGGACCAGAGTTCGCGTACGCAGACGATGGGTTTGGACACGTGCTGATTGAGGGCCTTGCGGCACCGTTCCACGGTCGGTGCAGTGAAATTGCCTGCGTCGCCAATCTGGCTATCGAGCAGGCTTTTGGTCGCCTCGTCATTGGCGAGCGGCGGTTTCATGCCGCCTGGCAGCGGTGTGATGCCGTTGGTGCCTTCTCGCATAAACGACAGGAGCGAATCCAATCCGGAGATGCCGCGTGAATATCCGCGTTTGAGGCCGCCCACTTCGTCGAGTCGTCCTAAACCGAAGATGTCGGTGCCGGGAATAGCCCCATGCAGAAAGACGATTACTCGCACTCCGGCCTGCGACAGCTTCTGGCCGGCCTCGCCCATAGCGGCTTGCCAGGCGGGCGAATCCATGTCAGGCGGCGGCGTCCAGTCCGCATAGGTGAGACGATCGCCAGGATTTTTCCTGGAGAGTTCGTCATGCTGGAAGTTGTTTTCGATCGGCATGGGAAGATTGTCTTACCCGAAACGCAGTCCGAAGTTCAATGGAGGGGGATGTTCGGAAGGTGGGGACGCTCAGTGACGGGCGGACGATTCGGCCGGAAGTGATGTATTGAGGGTGGCTTTCGGCATAACGGCCACCGCCGTACACGTCTTTGCTTCGTCGTCGATGCGGCGATCGACGATCGTCACGCCCTGCAGATATTCTTGAACGATTTCTTCGCGAACCACTTCGATATCCTGCTCTGGTTCACGACCGGTGCGTTCCCTCAGGCGGTCGGTGGCATGCTCCTTGACCTGGACCCGAATTTGTTTGGCGATGTCAGCCCGAGCGGCCAATTCGGATACTCGCTGACACACCAGTTTTCCTTTACTCAAATCGCCCTGGCCCTGTCCGATGAAAAATTGGTCGGGATGGTAGGAGGACGAAGGGTCCTGCTGCGGCCGGTCTCCGGTTGTTGGTGCAATAGTCTGTTCTCGTGCGCGAAGCTGCTGAAAGTGTTGGTCGGCATGCGTCCGAACGTCTTGGGGTGTGAGTTCCCCTGCCATGGTGGCTGTGGCCACAAGCAGAGTCCCGGCCATCCCTACTGCCATGAGGATGTGACTGGATGTCAGTGGCATGGCTATTTGTCCCCTTGATTGGTGGCGGAACCGCGTTCCGCAGTGGACTCGGAAGGCGAAAGCGGTTTCGTTTGGTGGATGACCGGGGGGCGCCCTCCTCGAATGCCACCGTCAGCCGATCCTGGTATCGACGCCGAGGGGGGACTGCCTCCGGCGCGATAGGTATGCAAAGTCGGATGACTTGCCTGACTATTCGGCGCCGGGATCTGTCGATAGGTCGGCATCATGTTGCGGTCCGGGACGGACGGTGAGGTGCCGGGTCGGGGATGAACCTGGATAATCGTCGTACTGTTGCCGGATTGTGGCGGTTGCCCGGATGGATTGGGCAACAAGGGATTGAGTTGGTAGACGCTTGAGAGTTGCTTGGAATCAGTGGGTGGAGGTGTGCCTGGGGGAGCCGGTTCCTTCGGCACGACATAGTACCCCGGCAAAAATGGCACGGTATGCGGCACGGGTGACTGTCGAGGGTGAGGGGGTGCCGGGGGGAGCTTGGCTCCTACGGTCTGTTGTGCAATGGCGAGGTGAGGATTAGTCGGGTTCAACCGCCCTGCGATGCCAAGCAGCGCTTGGACCTGAGCCACGCCTGCTGAAGGGTAGGGGTGCGCGAAGGGGGCAATCAACAGCCAGTCGGTCCAGGCCTGCGCTACCATGGCATCCGATTCGACGTGATTGAGCAGATCCGTACGCTGCTGGTTGAGTTTTCTGACCTGCTCAGGTGAATTCGCGTGGGCGAGCGCCTGATTGGCGTCCTCGAGTTGTTTATGCAGGCTCTCGACATCTTCCTTGAGGGCGAGTAATTCCTGCCGCACGTCCTCGTTCTGCTTCATCGCGAGAATGGCCTGCGCCGCCTCTTCGCTGTCTACCTGGGCTTTGAGGGTGACGCGGATCACCACGACATCTCCATCAAGAGCGGTGTCCACCTGTTGGTCCAGCACCAGGACCATCCCGGCTGTGTAGCTGCGAAGTTCATCTTGAGTCACGTCGAGATTCTGCACCACGGTGACACTTTCCAGATATGACGCGACCTGTTCCAGCGCCTGTTGTTTCGCCTGCTCCGTGGCGAGCCGGATCGCATCGACCCTGGTTTCCCGGTCTGTCATGCGATGCTGTCCTGTGGCCGTCACCACGCGAACGTCGGCAAGACTTGGGCTGGGAGAGGCGAAGAAGAGGAGAAAGCCTGCTGTGAAAAGAGCGACGAGCGGCATGAGGCGACGCTTCCCTGAACACTCGACGGTCAGGCAGAAGAAATCACTGGAAGAACGGTTGCCGGGCATTGTGGTGCACCGCTGCAAAATGGGCGTTCGGAGGGTTGATCGCACTGGCCTCTTCCCGATTCGACCAGGATACCATCGAACCCGCTCAGGCGCTATGAGAGCCGAGGTTCGTGCCTTGCCTTCCCGGAAAACAGCGTGCTATGGTACTTTTTCTTCGCTTCATAAATCGATCGTCTGGTGAGGCAATCTCATGAGTTTTATCCGCAATATTTCCACCGTCCCGGTTGCGTTTTGCCTGGCGGTTGTTCTGAGTATAACCGTCGTGGCCTCGTCCTCTTCCTCGGTGGCCTTGGCTGCACGGGGTGCGGGAGACATTCCGCCTTCGGTCCCCGCAGGGATGACAGAACATGTCATCCTGTTTGTCCTGGAAGGGTTTGGCCAGGAATCATTGAAGAGCGGTGTGATGCCGGTCTTGTCTTCTCTCGTGAAGGAGGGGGCCGTCACCTGGTCGGCGACGGCGGTTGCGCCTGCGCGCCGGTTACCAACCATGGCATCCTTGGTGACGGGGATGCCGGTCGCCAAACATGGCATCACCTGGAACGTCTTTGAATTCAGCCGGGGATACCCGCGCGCTCCGACGGTGTTTGATTATCTCGATTTGAGCGGCGGCCGGGACAGTGCCATTTTCTACATGGACGAATCTCTGTATCAGCTCGCCAAACCGGAACCCTATACGGACTATCAGATGTGCGGGCCACTCAGAGCCGAGTGCAATCCCGACCGGTTGGTGGGGTATGTGCGTGACTACTTCAAGAAGGCCACAAGCGGTTCCGGATATGGCCATGCCATTCCGTCCTTGCCGCACCTGCTGGTCGTGCATCTGCCGGCTCCCGGTCGTGTCGGCGAAGCGCAGGGCTGGAAATCAGCCGCATACAAAGACGCATTGAAAGCTGTCGACAAGGCGATGGGCACGGTGTTGGATCTCTACCGTGAACTCGGCTTGATGAAACGGACGACGGTCTTTGCGACGTCGCTGAGCGCCTTTGGAGAGACGCAATTTTCATCCGGTGACATGTCCGCCGATCAAGCAGGCGCCGTCCCGGTCGTGCCCTGGATTGCCTCAGGCGTCGGCATCAAGGCCGGTTATGCGATTCGTCAGCCAGTGTCGATTATCGATACGGGCGCGACTGTCATGCGCGCGCTTGGACTGACGACCTACACCGAATGGGAGAGTCACCCGGTCGAGGAAATTTTTAAGACCGCGTTCACGGCTGCTCCTGTCAATCCACTCCTTCAATAGAGGACCAATGGATATCTTGTCGCACAGATTGTTTACGGGGCGGCAGACGTTGATCCGGATCGTCGCATTGTCATGCGCTGTGTTCGCCGGACATGCGGAGCGGCTCCTGGCAGCCGGTCCGCCGCCTGCCTATACCAAGGAACATACGATTACAATCGATCCGACTCCGTTGGTGCCGCAATCCTGGTGGCAGGTGCCCGGCATCACACCCCCGCTCTGGGTATTGGATCCAGAAACGTCGGATGCGTACCGGACGACCGAGACTCGCGAATTGCACCTCAAGCCGGGACAATATAAGTTCATCAGTTTTACCTTCGACTTTCCCTTCACGGTGAGTTTGGACGGGAAACTGGAATACTCCAAGTCACTCGATCAATGTGTGGAGGGCCGCGGGACTCAGACCCTGGTGGTACGGTGCAAGC
>CAADGJ010000393.1 GCA_900696505.1 uncultured Nitrosospira sp. | reverse complement strand
GCCTTCACGGCTTCAATCAATGACGGCATGAGGTTCTGGTGGCAGGCGGCCATTTCCTGCAGCTCTTCCAGCGAGCCGGCCATCTTGAAGGGGTCGCGTGATTTTCTGAGATCGGATAGGCGGGCCACCTGTTCCTGTTCGACTTCCGGCCCGATCTTCAGGATGGGAATGGATCGAACGTCTTCTTCTCTATGCGTCGTCACCCCGACAATGCTCCGTTCCTGCCGCTCGATCTCACGCTGATATCGCTGCGAGGCATCGAGAATCTGCCGCTGTGGAAACCCGCGTTCAATGGCAGAGACCATGCCGCCCAGTCCGTCCAGCTTGCGAAAGAGGTCCAGCGCTCCTTCCTCCAGGCGGTTCGTCAGCGACTCGACAACATACGATCCGCCCAATGGATCGACCGAATTGACCGTTTCGCTCTCGGCCGCAATGATCTGTTGCGTGCGTAACGCCAGTTTCACGGCTTCTTCCGTCGGCAGCGCCAGGGTTTCGTCCATCGAATTTGTGTGCAGCGATTGCGTGCCGCCGAGCACGGCGGCGAGGGCCTGCAGCGTGGTCCGCACCACGTTGTTCATGGGCTGTTGGGCGGTGAGGGAGCACCCTGCGGTTTGGGCATGACAGCGGAGTTGGAGTGAACGGGGGTTCTTTGGATGGTACCGCCGTTCCATCTCGCGGGCCCAGAGGCGCCGGGCTGCGCGGAATTTGGCAATCTCTTCGAAGAAATCATTATGGACGTTGAAGAAAAAGGAGAGCTGCGGCGCAAACGAATCCACCTCGAGACCGGCCTTCACGGCCGCCTCGACGTACGTCAGCCCGTTATAGAGCGTGAAGGCGAGTTCCTGGATCGCCGTCGAGCCTGCTTCCCGGATGTGATACCCGCTGATGCTGATTGGATGCCACTTCGGGACATGAGCCGCACAATACGCGATGGTGTCGACGATCAAGGTCAGATGCGGTTCCGGCGGAAACAGCCATTCCTTCTGGGCGATGTACTCCTTCAGAATGTCGTTCTGAATTGTGCCTCCCAGCCGCTCGAACGGGATCCCGCGTTTCTCCGCCACGGCCAGATACATGGCGAAGAGGACGGCGGCGGGTCCGTTGATCGTCATGGAGGTGGTGACCTGGTCGAGCGGAATGCCATCGAACAGTCGCTCCATGTCAGCGAGGGAGGAAATGGCGACCCCGCAATATCCGACTTCGCCGCGGGCGAGCGGATCATCAGAGTCGAGACCCATGAGGGTCGGCAGGTCGAAGGCCACGCTCAGGCCGGTTTGGCCGTGATCCAGCAGATACTTGAAGCGTGTGTTGGTGTCGTCCGCTGAGCCGAACCCGGCAAATTGCCGCATGGTCCAGAGCCGGCTGCGATACATGTTGGGATAACAACCGCGGGTGTAAGGGAAGGCACCCGGTTGCCCGAGATCCTTCTCGGCGCTCCAGCCCTTGAGATCATCAGGACCGTAACACCGCTCGATTTCCAGGCCGGACAGGGACGTGAATCGGGATTTCCGCTCATTCATGACGCGTTCCTCCAATCACGGAAAGGAAACGTCAGGTCAGGTGCATTACCGGCTGATCTCCGTACTGATAAAATCCATGTCCGCTTTTCCTGCCAAGCCAGCCAGCTTCCACGTATTTCCTCAACAGCGGGCAGGGGCGGAATTTCGGATCACCGAGGTCCTGATGCAGCACCTCGCAGATGGCGAGTACAGTATCCAGGCCGATCCGATCCGCGAGTGCCAATGGACCGACCGGATGGTTGGTTCCTTCCACCATCGCCAGATCGATGGCTTCCGCCGTCGCGACCCCATCCTCCAGCGCAAAAATGGCTTCGTTGATCATGGGAATGAGCACCCGATTGACGATGAAGCCGGGAAAATCCTTGCAGACGACGGCCGTCTTCCCTGCGCGTTGAACGAGTTCAAGCGCCAGGCGCATCGTCTGTTCCGACGTGCCAATGGCGCGGACGACTTCCACCAATCGCATCACCGGCACAGGGTTCATGAAATGGATGCCAACGACCCGGTCGGGCCGCCCTGACACCATGCCGAGGCTGGCGATAGAAATTGAAGAGGTATTGCTCGCCAACAGGGTCGAGGGTTCGCAGATCTGTCCCAATTGCGCGAAGAGGGCCCGTTTCATAACCGGATCTTCCGGTATCGCTTCGATCACCACCTGCGCCTCACGCAGCCGTTGCATGTGCCGTATCGGATGGATGATGGCCATGGCCGATCCGGCCTGATCACCTCGCAGCGCGCCTTTTTCCACCGCCTTCGTGACGCCCTGCCAGATCTTTTTGGTCGCATCCTCGAGCGCCTCTTCAGTCACATCCACCAGCAACACCTTCCAGCCCGCAGTCGCCAACACCTGGGTGATGCCGCGTCCCATTTGCCCCGCGCCGACGACGCCGATCGTGGTGATGTCATCGATGGTCATTCGCGATTCCATGACTGCTGCTCTTGCGCACGTGCGATCACTGATGCTGTATCTTTCTCGGCCGTTCCACGAGCAGTGCGAGCGCCTCACCGCCCCCAATGCAGAGGCTCGCGATTCCGCGATGGGCATCCCGTTCCTCCATCGCATACAGGAGCGTGGTCAGGATCCGTGCGCCGGTGGCGCCGATGGGATGACCCAGCGCGACCGCGCCGCCGTTGACGTTGACCTTCTTGGCATCCAACCCGAGTTCACGCGTGATCGCCAACGAGACCGCCGAAAAGGCTTCGTTGATTTCAAAGAGGTCGATGTCGCTGACCGTCAACTCCGTCTGTTTCAAGAGCCGCCGAATCGCGTCGATGGGCGCGATGGTGAACCATTCCGGCGCGAGCGCAGCTCCGGCATATCCCACGATGCGAGCCATGGGGGGCAATCCGAGCCGGTGGGCCTCTTCCTCCGCCATGACGACTAATGCTGCCGCCCCGTCATTGCAGGACGGGGAGTTACCCACCGTCAGCACTCCGTCGTCCTGAAAGACAGGTTTCAACTGTCGCAGCCTTGAGAGATCGACCCGGTTCGGTTCCTCATCGTCTGCGATCATGAGTGGTGCGCCTTTTTTCTGGGGCACCTCGACCGGAACAATCTCCCTGGTGAATGAACCGGCGGTGATGGCTTCACGCGCGCGGCTGTAACTTTCCATGGCAAAGTCGTCGACCTGCTGCCGTGAAAACTGATATCTGGCGGCGCAGAGTTCTCCGGCGTTGCCCATGTGAAATTGGTTGTACACATCCCAGAGCCCGTCCTTGATCAGGCTGTCCGTCAGCTCTCCATGTCCAAGCCGATAGCCCTGTCTGGCTTTCTCCAGCAGAAAGGGGGCCCGGGTCATGTTTTCCATTCCGCCTGCAATGATGATTTGCGCTTCACCCAAGGCAATGGCCCTGGCTGCCATGATGACTGTCTGCAAGCTGGACCCGCAGACCTTGTTCACGGTCACAGCCCCGACCCGGTGCGGCAGTCCTGCTCCGATCGCCGCCTGCCTGGCGGGTGCCTGTCCGAGCCCGGCGCTGAGCACGCATCCCATCAGCACCTCGTCGATCTGTTCGCCCGTCAGCTGAATGCGTTGCAGCGCCTCGGCGATGGCAATACTTCCCAATTTAGTTGAGGGGATCGAGCTGAACCCGCCGTTGAAGCTTCCCATCGGCGTTCGAACCGCGCTGACGATGACGGCATGGTGTCTGGCGGTCACAGAAGTTTCTCCCAATCGCTCTGTTGGAGATGCTGTTTCACCTTGGCCATGAATCGATCCGCCGTCGCCCCGTCGATGATGCGATGGTCGAAGGAGAGACTCAGATAACACATGGGGCGGAT
>CAADGJ010000392.1 GCA_900696505.1 uncultured Nitrosospira sp. | reverse complement strand
ATCACGCGGCACTCCAGCGCTGGCAACGAGGTGCAACCACCGGCTCTGGTCGGAAGCATCGTCCAGATCGCGACACACTTCGCAGAGGTGGTTGGGGGTTGCGAGCCAAATCCGCGTCAGCACCGTGGTCGGACATTGTGCAATGCCGTCGGTAATCGTGCGCAGCACCGCATCAAGCCCACGTTGTTGAGCAGTGGAGACCATCACTTGTGGGAGCTTGCGGGGGTCCATTGATGTTTACAGGCTACGAGATTTCACACACACATGCAACGACTAATCGTAATCTACGACTAATCGTCGCTTCTCACAGTCGAGAAAAATCAATTTAATTCTTGTTTTTCAATATCTTATTACGCATGCCCGATCAGGCACGCCATCTGCTCTAACGATGGCTATCGAACGCTGCTGCAACAAATCAGGTCCACTCACAAAGGAGGAACGTATGAATCGCATCGCACAACTCGACCCCCAGACCACCACCGGGCCAGCCAAGGCACTCTTCGAGGGCGTGCAAGGGAAATTGGGCGTAGTGCCCAACCTGATTCGCGTGTTGGGCAATGCACCGGCTGCACTCAAAGGTTACCTCAACTTCAGCGCAGCCCTTGCAGACGGAAGCTTGAGCCCGAAGGTCCGCGAACAGATTGCACTCGCCGTCGCCGAGACCAATCAATGCGCTTACTGCCTCAGCGCCCACACGTTTATCGGCGGCAAGCTGGGGCTGGCCCAGCAGGACCTTGCCGATGCCCGGCAGGCCAACGCAACCGACAAGCGGACCGATGCCATTCTCAAGCTGGCGCGCAACATCGTCGTGCAGCGCGGGGAGCTCGGGGCCACAGAGCTTGAACAGGCGCGTACTGCCGGGTTGACTGACGACGAGATCATCGAGACGGTAGCCCATGTTGCGCTGAACATCTTCAGCAACTACGTCAACCATATCGCCGGCACCGTCATCGACTTTCCGGAGGTCACACTCACGCATGGATGCGCCGCCTCTCCTTGCGCCTGTGGCTAAAGACAGAAGGCCAGTGGAGTCTCATGAAATGCGCCCTCAGCAACTCCGAAGAAAGGATCCCATCATGACTATGTTCGTTCGGTCAATCGTCGCGTCACTCGCGGCTATTGTCGCGAGTCTTCCCCTGACACCATCAGTATACGCACAGGACCCGAAACCGCCCGTATCGCACTATGCTGGACCACGGGAGGATGCGCCGGTCCCTCGCCCAGGCCTGACACTCAAGAAGGGCCGGGTAGCCGTGGTGGTCACCGATCCCCAAAACGATTTCCTCAGTCCCAAGGGAGTGGCCTGGGGCGTGGTCGGCCAGAGTGTGCAGGAGAACCACACGGTCGAGAACATTGAGAGTCTCTTCAAAGCAGCCAGAGCGAGCGGCGTGCCGGTCTTCGTCAGTCCGCACTATTACTATCCGCATGACCACCAGTGGAAATTCGGCGGCGCCCTGGAAGTGCTCATGCACAACATCGGGATGTTCGATCGTAAGGGGGCGTTGACGCAGGAGGGGGTTGCCGGATCGGGCGCCGACTGGCTGGACCGCTACAAACCCTATATCGAAGACGGCCGTACGGTGGTGACCAGCCCCCACAAAGTGTTCGGGCCTGAGACGAACGATCTCATTCTGCAACTCCGCAAAGCCGATATCAGTCAAGTGATCCTCGCCGGGATGTCGGCGAATCTCTGCACGGAATCGCATCTGCGCGAGCTGCTGGAGCAGGGATTCGAGGTCGTCGTGGTCACCGATGCCACGGCGGCCGCCAAGCTGCCGGGGTTCGATGGCTATGAAGCGGCGTTTGTGAACTTCCGCTTGATCGCGAGTGATGTGTGGAACACGGCTCAGACGGTCAAGACGCTCTCGACGATCAAGTAATCATCCGTGCCAATAGTCTCGCGATCTCTAACCAAGGAGGACCCATGAAAACAGCCATCATTATCATGTCTGATCCGAAGAGCGGTTCGGAGGAAGCGCTCGGGCGAGTCTTTAACGCGCTGGCCCTCGCATCCGAGAGCAAACAGAAGGGGGATGAGGTGGCCGTGGTGTTCAACGGCGCCGGCACGCGGTGGCCGGCGGAGTTGACCAAGCTTTCGCATCCGGCCAACGGCCTCTATAACTCCGTACGCGATGTCGTGCAGGGCGCCTCCTGCGGATGTGCGGATGTCTTTGGGGCCAAAGCCGGCGTGGAATCGTGCGGGGTGTCGCTGAAGAAAGACAACGCCCTGGCCGGAACGTCCGGCCTCTTGAGTCTGCGCCGATATGTGGCGGACGGATGGCAAACGATCGTATTTTGAGCCTCGGTCATTGAGGCGGCCAGGAGCGACCTCCTGGCCGCTAGGGGGCTGACGGCGCACGGGGGGAAAAACGATGGCAACGAAATATCTCGATCTGACGTTTACGGATTCGGTGTGCCGTGCGCAGCAGCAGTACTATGGGAGCATGGGCGCGATCACCGGCGCACCCGAACGGGACCTGCTCGGCCAGGCCGAGGCCGAGTTCATTGCGGCGCGAGACAGCTTCTACCTGGGGTCCATCAGCGAAAGCGGGTGGCCCTACATCCAGCATCGCGGGGGGCCTCAGGGTTTTTTGCGAGTCATCGACGACACAACCCTAGCGTTTGCCGATTACAAGGGGAATCGGCAATTGCTCACGACCGGCAACGTCTCCGTGAACGACCGCATCGCACTGTTTCTCATGGACTACAAGAACCGCGAGCGGCTGAAAATCCTTGGTCATGCCCGCGTTGAGGACGCCCGTGTCCAATCGGAACTCGTGGCGGAGCTCGCCGATTCGAAGATGCGGTCGAGCGTGGAGCGCCTGGTCTTTATCGATGTCGTCTCGTTCGACTGGAACTGCCCGAAATACATCACGCCCCGCTACTCGATTGGCGAGGTCAACGAGCTGGAAGAACCGCTGCGAAAGCGGATTGCCGAACTCGAGGCACAACTACGCGCCCATAACAAATGATCGGATCCGGCGCGACCGCCCGCTTGTGATCCGGGCGGGCTCGGCATACACAGGTTCCGGCATGCGCCCACATGTGTGCATCACTACGGGAGAGGTGAACCATGGATGCGATTACTCGCAGACGATTGTTGCAAATGGCGGCGGCGACCGGCGGCATACTGGCGTTCGGCGATCTGGCCGCGCAGATGTTGAGACTGTCACCAGGATCACGCGTTGCTTACGCGGGCGAACCGATCAAGATCGGCATCCTCGACCCGCTGTCCAGCCCCTATAAAACCTCTTCGATCCACGACGTGCATGGCGCGACCGTGGCGGTGGATCGCTTCAATAAGGACGGCGGCGTGCTGGGACGTCCAGTCACGATCATTGAGGCCGACGATGCGTCCAACGTCGACACCGCCGTCCAGGCGGCCCGCAAACTGATCAAAGACGACCGTGTGGACTTCCTCATGGGCACCTTCAACGGCGACGTGGCGCTGGCCGTCGCGGCGGTGGCCAAGCAGGAGAATCGGCTCTTCATGGTGACCGGGGCGCATGTCCCGGAGTTGACGGGTTCCGGGTGCGACTCGCACATGTTCGTCTTCATGCCGAGTGCCCGGATGTTGTCCAGAGCCGTCACGCCTCATCTCGTAAAGACCCACGGGAATCGCTGGTTCATGATCACGGCTGAGACGATGGACGGCCAGGCTGCGGAGCAGGCCATGACCGAAGCCCTCCTGGCCGAGGGTGGTGAAGTGCTCGGCTCGGTTCGCACGCCCTTCGGGACCACCGACTTCACCGCAGCGCTGGCTCAAGCCAAACCTGCCAAACCCGGCGCCGTCATCCTCAATCTCTACGGCTGGGACCTCGTCCATGCGCTGAAAGCCTACACGGCGGCGGGGCTGGCCAAGGAGCAGATCGGAGTGGGCGGAATGATCAGCGGCGAGCAGATCGGACGTCCGCTCGGCTATGCCAACAACGCGGGGATTTGGGGGTTGATCTGGGACCCGAAGATCAACAGCGAGAGCTCCCGGCGATTCATTCAGGGCGTGATCGACAAATACCATCACACCCCCACCTCGCGCTGCTACCACGGCTATGCGGCCATGACACAAATGTTGGAGGCCGTCCAACGGGCTGGTACCACCGCCACGCAGGCGGTCATCAAGGCGCTGGAGGGACATGAATTCGACGGTTTGAAAGAGGGACGGTCCTACTTCCGTGCCAGCAACCACCAGCATGTGCAGGACGTGCTGGTGGGGAAAGCCTACGGCAAGGAGCTGGGCCTAGGCCACTATCAACTGCTGGCCACGGTTCCAGGTGACGCCGTCGTCAGTGGTCATGACGAGAAGACTTGCACGCTCTAGGAGCACGTCATGTCCCCAAATCAGAATAGGCGTTCCCCTGTTCCACCCTTTACCGAGGAAACCGCAATCCGGAAGGTGCGCATGGCCGAGGATGCCTGGAACAGCCGTAATCCTGATATCGTCGTGATGGCCTACAGCCTCGACAATCTGTGGCGGAACCGCGAGGAGTTCCTGTCCGGCCGTGAGGCGATCGTGGCATTCCTGCGTCGTAAATGGACCAAGGAGCTGGACTACCGGCTGATCAAGGAACTGTGGGCGTTCGGAGGGGCACGCATCGCCGTGCGTTTTGCCTATGAGTGGCACGACGATTCCGGGAACTGGTTCCGGTCCTATGGCAACGAGAACTGGGAGTTCGATGCGAACGGCCTCATGCGCCAGCGCCTCGCCAGCATCAACGATCTACCCATTAAAGAGGAAAAACGCCAATACCGCTGGCCGCTCGGCCCTCGCCCCGAGGGCCACCCTTCTCTCTCCGACCTCGGCCTGTGAAGGACAGTGTGAGTGAGGCAAGCAATGGCCTGGGACGTCTGCCATGGCAGTCAATCGAGGTGCGATCAAGGAAACGCGAGTATCCCGCAATCCGGCAAGCACGGAAGCGGTCATAGGAAGGGGCCCTGTGACCATGTTGTTCTAGGCCAAGGAATGTAAGAGGGCCGAACCCCTGATCCCATTTCCCATCCCCACCGTCAGCTCATAAAAGGCACATCCGGCTGGGCTCGCTCAACGGTCCCGGCCGATCCTCTCTCCATCATCTCTCGATTCACTTTTTCAACTGTAAGGCAGCTCACAGACCTTTTATGTGGCTGATGGCAAGTTATGCATGAACATATCTAAAAGTCTAGATGTGTCCATGCGCTTCAATGGACGAAAGCGCATCAACCCGTCTACCACTATCACAAAGGAGGGGCAACCCATGTCAATGATGTGCAGTATGCAGGGATGCACGCAGAAGCACGGAATGTGCGGACACGAAAAGATGATGCTCGCGATGATGGCGATGTTCATGATCGGAGGAGCGGCCTACTGGTTTCTCGGATAAACGGCCGGCGGCTTCTCCGTACCACTCGCAGCGAGACATGGGCGGCGCCTGGATGCGGATTGCCAACTGTAAGCTGCCTCACAGCGGCCAGGCCGCATCGGTAGTAGCCTATCGAAACAATGAGTAGCTCCAGAACACATCTCTCGTCGCGCTGAAAGGAGGATCGTATGTAGCCGAACTGAATCCGTCACGAACTGCGCATGTTCGGTATCGAGGGTCATTCCCAATAGCATTGAAACTAACAAAGGAGAATCCCATGAACACCACGACGAAGAAGAATGCCATGATCCATTCCGCACTGTTGGTGGCCTTGAGTGTTGCCGGCGCCCAGGTGGCGAACGCCGCACCGAAGATGGCCGAAATGCCGGCCGGTTGGGAGGCGTGCGGAGGCGTGGCCAAGGCCGGGATGAACGATTGTGCGGTCAAGACCAGCCTCCATTCCTGTGTAGGCCAGTCCAAGACTGACAATGAGGCCGATTCCTATGTGTTCCTGCCGAAGGGGCTCTGCGGGAAGATCGCCAAGGGCACCGTCCTCGCCATTACGAAAGAGGATCTGGCAAAGATGAAAGAAATGATGATGAAGAAGATGTAGAACGACGAGCGATGTCTGTTCAGCATCCCGCCCCGATCCCGGCACAGGCCGGGATCGGACTGAGGGCACAGCATTTTCGGGAAATTCTGGACGCACCGCCGCCGGTCGCCTGGATGGAGACCCATCCGGAGAACTATTTCGGCAACGGGGGCGCGCCGTTGCGCATTCTTGAACGCATCAGAGCCCAGTACCCGCTGAGCCTTCACGGCGTCGGCCTGTCGCTAGGCTCCACCGACCCGATCGATCACGCCCACCTTCGTAAATTGAAAACCTTGATCGACCGCTTTGAGCCGGCCTTCGTATCCGAACATCTGTCCTGGAGCTCCATCGGTAGCCGTTTCTTCAACGATCTCTTGCCGCTCCCCTATACCACCGAGAGCCTCGAGCATCTGTGCGCCAGGATCGACGAAGTCCAGACGGTCTTGAAGCGGCCGATACTCATTGAAAATATTACCCGATATCTGACCTGGCGAGACTCTCCGATTCCGGAAGGTTCCTTCATGGCCGAGGCGGTCAAAAGGACCGGCTGCGGGATTCTGCTCGATCTGAACAATGTCTATGTCAATGCCGTCAACTTCGGCCTGGATCCGCTGGAGTTCCTGACCACGCTTCCAATCGAGGCGGTGCAGGAAATTCATTTGGCAGGCTTTGATCGATTCGGACGCATGCTGATCGACACCCATGGCCAACCCGTATATCCGGAAGTCTGGGGTTTGTATGAGTGGGCGACCCACCACTTCGGACCCCGCCCGACGTTGATTGAATGGGATACCAACCTCCCGCCGCTATCCGTATTAGTGGAACAAGCCACACAGGCGGATGCAATTCTTGGAGGCTGCCATGCCGCGGCTTTGTGAACTGCAACAAGCCTTTGCCGAAGCTGTCATTGAAGGGAAACACTCTGCAGTCACGTCCGCGATGGCGGCGGATGGGTCGGCCCTGCGAAGCCTGGCCCTCTATCGCCGTCTGATTCGAAATAACTATGCGCAGGTGTTGAAGATCACCTACCCGGCGCTGCATCGGCTGGTCGGCGCCTGCTATTTCGGTGTGTTCGCGCGCGGGTATTTCAAGCATTTCCCCTCGATCAGCGGTGATCTGTTTCGATATGGGCACCACCTCCCGGCCTGGCTGCAACGTATCGAGGCGCCACCGCTCCTTGTCGAACTGGCCCGGCTCGAATGGGCCTGTCACGAGGTGCATCAGGCGGCGGACTCGGCGCCGCTGGCCCCTGAGCAGCTTCAGGCTATGGTCTCGGCAGATCCCTCACGTGTCACCATCCAGTTCCATCAGACTGCGCGGTTCTTGTCCTTTCACGTTCCGGTCCATCGCGTCTGGCAGGCGCTTCAACCGGACGCCTCGCCGGACGCGGCCATCGACCTGCAACTCCCTGAGGAACAGACCGGCCTCATCGTGGTGCGCAGCGACGGGAAGGTGCGGGTCATACCGCTGGCTTGGCTGGATTACCGGTTGCTGGAGGCCCTGTCGCAGGGAGCCAGCATCGCGTCGATTGAACGATTCGCGCGAGAGGCCGAGTCCGGTTTCGATTTTACCCGGTTGATGACCACGCTGCTGAACTTGCAGGTGATGGCTGGAATTTCTGTGAAGGAGGGCATATGCCGCACCCCGCCGGTCTCCTGACACGTGCCGCTGATCGCGCCGTGCCTCTGTATCTATGGCTGGTCCATGGCCTGGAAGCGCTGCTCCCGCTGTTCGACCTGTCCGTTCGTTTGTATCTGGCGCACATCTTTTGGAAAGGTGGGATGGTCAAGCTCTCCAGTTGGATGTCGACCGTGATGCTGTTCACTATGGTCTACGATGTACCAATCCTGCCGCCCGAGCTTGCGGCCTACCTGTCCACGGCCGTTGAGTTAGGCGGCTCGTTTCTGCTAGCCATCGGCCTGGCCGGACGCTGGGCGGCCCTCTCGCTCTTCGGGCTTAACATCGTCGCCGCAATCTCCTATGGACAGTTGTCCGAGGCCGCGCTGCAAGAGGCTTTCTATTGGGGCATTCTCTTTCTCTATTTCGTCCTGCACGGACCGGGGTTGATCTCGTTGGACGCCTTACTGGATCACTCCTATCGACGAAGGCACACCATGAGCATTGCCAATGAGGCTGTATACAAACAGCCGGCCCCTCACCGTGCGTAATAGGGAAATGCCGGCGCTCACTACATTTCGACTTTCAGACTTGTGTTTCATCACCGCCAAAGAGGTCAGACTGATTGATGCGAAAACCGTGACTCAACCGGTGGACACATGAACTCACCCGATCAAGAGAAGCCCATTCCTTCGAATCGAGAAACACCAGAAGAGGAACCCGTTGGCCGACGGACATGGCTGACTCGCGCAGTTTCGGCAATGGGCCTTTCGGCCGCCGGCTTGATCGCCCCGTCACTTCTGTCGGCCGCAGAACAGAACCACAGCGATCCCACACGGGTCCCAGGCCGAACTCCCAGTCCCTATGGCTCGCGCGCATCGACAGAAACCGCCCAGCGCCTGACAACCGCGACCCATTCGCTGACGCCTCATCAAGTTCTGCACGGTATCATTACGCCGTCGGCCTTGCATTTCGAGCGCCACCACAATGGCGTGCCGATGATCGACCCCGACCAGCATCGGCTGCTGATTCATGGACTTGTCGAACGGCCGCTCACATTTTCCATGAATGATCTGATGCGATTTCCTTCCGTCACCCGGACGCTGTTCATCGAATGCTCCGGCAATTCGGGAAAAGAATGGAACGGCCCGACGGGCAAGACAGTTCAAGACACGCACGGGCTCATGAGCACCAGCGAATGGACCGGCGTACCGCTCATGACGGTATTGGCTGAGGCAGGGATCAAACCGGAAGCCGCCTGGGTGTTGGCTGAAGGCAGCGATTCCGCAGCCATGACCCGTAGCCTGCCACTGGCTGAAGTGCTGAAAGATGCGCTGCTGTGTTATGCGCAAAACGGCGAAGCGCTGAGGCCGGAGCAGGGCTACCCGCTCCGCCTCGTGCTTCCCGGCTGGGAAGGCAATACCTGCATCAAATGGCTCAGGCGCCTCAAGCTCGGCACGGCACCCTTCATGACGCGCGAAGAAACCTCGCGCTACACCGATCTCATGCCGGACGGCACGGCCAGGCAATTTACGTTCGTCATGGAGGCCAAATCCGTCATCACCGGTCCATCAGGCGGCCAGCGGATCGAGCCGGGCTTCACCGAGATTCGCGGGCTCGCCTGGAGCGGGCGCGGTTTGGTGAAAACGGTTGAAGTGAGCACCGACGGCGGGCGGACGTGGCAACCGGCACACCTACAAGGACCGGTGCTTCCCCAGTGCCACACGCGCTTCCGATTCAGCTGGAGCTGGAATGGAGAAGAAGCGATCCTTCAAAGCCGCTGTGCTGATGAGACCGGTTATGTCCAGCCGACCAGAGCGGCCCTCGTGGCAGCCAGAGGGGTCAACTCTTCGTACCACTATAATGCGATCCAGAGTTGGAAGGTCGATCGGCAGGGACAGGTGACAAATGTCCAGGTGTAAGGCAGCCGTTCTCGTGCTGTCAGCCGGTGGATTAGTTGTGCTTCTCGGTGGAGTCGGGATTGCGGAAGAGCCATTGCGGTATGGGTTCGGTCGACCGCCCACCGACGCGGAGATCGGCGCCTTGAACATTGACATCGATCCAACCGGAGCAGGATTGCCGCCTGGTCGAGGGACCGTTCAACAAGGAACAGCAATTTATGCGAATAAGTGCGCCACCTGCCACGGACCAACAGGAACGGAAGGGCCAAAGGATCGGCTGGTCGGCGGCCACGGTTTGCTGGCCACAGAACACCCGGTCAAAACCATTGGCAGCTTCTGGCCCTACGCGACGACCCTCTACGACTACATCCATCGCGCTATGCCCTTGAACGCTCCGCAATCGCTCACGCCGGAGGAAGTCTATAGCGTCGTCGCCTGGCTGTTGCATCAGAACGACATTATCCCCGCCGACGCCGTGATCGACGCGAAGACACTTCCTACTGTGAAGATGCCCAATCGTGCGGGGTTCGTCTCGGACCCGCGCCCAGATGTGCCGTTTCGCTGATGGCTCAAGCGTCCACCCTGTCTCTGCCCTGACTACTCCACCCTCTTCTTGAACACGATATCCCCATAGTAGGCCTCGGCTGACTCACCGGTATTGTCCGTATCCGTCATGATCGCCACGCCGGAAATCATCGGCGGGTCTTGTCCGAACGCCCGCTTGTAGTCTTCATAAACATTGCGTTCCTCGGTGATCCAGGTATTGAGCTTGGTTGATCCGCTGTCAACCACGATCATCTGAACCTGGTCCGTATAGGGATTCGGCACAGCGGTCCCCACCGGCGCCCGGCTCTCCCAGATGTAGTTGATGGCGCCCAGCGGTGGATATTGGCCATAAATCAGCTTAGCCGCTTCGTATTTCGCCTTCCCGAAGAGGCCAACCTTCTGGCTGTCGTATTGGAAGGTGACATAAATGCGGGCGGGGTAATCGTCTCCTTCTTTCTTGGCCACGTCCCCGACCTTCAAGATATTCGAGACTTTCCACTGCCATTGAATGATCGGATATTCCTTCGGATCGATCAGAATTTCTTTCGTCAGGCCCGAAGAGGAGGCCTGACTGGCTGCTTTGACGGCGACGCGGTCGCCGTCTTTCACGAGGCGGTACGTCGTGTGCTGGGGAATCTTCGGAAAGGTGAGCGGCTTCCAGCCGTTGGGCCAGGGGCCATCCGGGGTTGCCGAAGAAAACGTGCCGATCTCTAAGACCTCCGGGGATTCCGCTTGCAGAAAGTTCGGCTCAATGAGAATCGTGCCGGCAGCAACCAGAAATGCGATGCTGATCATGACGATCGAAATACGGAGTGGCATACGCTGTGTCCTCTCGTCCAACGGTGTGAAAAGTCCCGGAACCGCGCCCACTGTTATTTTCTCGTCCACGAAAACCATTTACTGAGAAGGTGCTTCTGTCGTGCAGTGAAGGTGGTCTTCCGCCACGCATTGGCGACCTTCTTCACAACCTCACCTTGCGTGGGATAGGGATGGATCGTCGACGCCAGGATCTTCAAGCCCAGTCCGGCTTTCATGGCAAGCGTGAACTCATTGATCAAATCGCCGGCATGGGCCGCGACGATCGTGGCCCCCCAAATGCGATCCGTCCCTGCCTCCACATGGACCTTTGCAAAGCCCTCTGTGTCTCCGTCGAGCACCGCCCGGTCCACCTCGTCTAAGCGATGGGTGAATGTCTCTACCTTGTGCCCCTTCTCCTTCGCCTCAGCTTCGTACAGACCGACGTGGGCGATCTCCGGATCGGTGTAGGTCGCCCAGGGAATGACCAGCGAACTGACCCGCGCGGTGCCGAGCCCGAAGGGATGGGGAAAGAGCGCGTTCTGAATGACGATCTGGGCCATGGCGTCCGCCGCATGCGTGAACTTGTAGCGGGAACAAATGTCGCCGGCCGCATAGATATTCGGATTGGTCGTGCGGAGGTGGTCGTCGACCGTGACGCCCGTCTTGTCATGGCCGACACCGGCGGCCTCCAAGCCAAGCCCATTTACGTTCGGCGTACGCCCGGCGCCCACGAGAATCTCGTCGACCGTAATATCGTACGCCCGGCCATGCGAGCCACCCGTCAGCCGCTTGCCGGTCTCCGTCTTCTGGATCGTCAACTCCTTGCCGCAACAGAATAAGGTCACACCGTCGCGAATCATGACCTGCTCGACAATCTCTGCCGCATCGCGGTCTTCGTTCGGCATGATCCCGTGTAACGCCTCAATCAGATACACCTGACTGCCGAACCGGGCGAAGGCTTGCGCCAGCTCACAGCCGATGGGGCCTGCGCCGATGATGGCCAGCTTTGCCGGCAACTCGGTCAGCGAAAAGATTGTTTCGTTCGTGAGATAGCCCGCTTCCTGTAACCCTGGGATGGGTGGAGCAGAGGCCCGCGCACCGGTGCAGATGGCAGCCTTGGCAAAGTCTAACGTCGCGCTGCCGACCTGGACCGTCTGCGCGCTCGTGAATTGGGCCTGGCCCAGGTACACATCGACACCCAGCCCGGTAAACCGCTGGGCCGAATCGGTCCGGCTGAGTTGGGCCCGCAGCATCCGCATGCGCGTCATCACAGCCGGAAAATCCTCCTTCGCCTCGCCGGAAAAGCGGATGCCGAACTCTTCACCTCGCCGCACATCAGCCCAGGCACGCGAGGCCCGGATCAAGGCTTTGGAGGGCACGCAGCCGACGTTCAAACAGTCACCGCCCATGAGGTGCCGTTCGATCAGCGCGACTTTTGCGCCTAGGCCGGCCGCGATAGCCGCCGTCACCAGCCCGGCCGTTCCACCTCCAATGACCACCAGGTTATATTGACCGGTCGGTGTCGGGTTCACCCAATTTGGTGGATGGACGTAGTTGATCAAGCGTTGATTATGTTCATCGTCGGGTAGCATCACGTTGGAAACAACCGTCTTTTCAGGCGCGCTCATGGGCGGGGTCCTTTCGGTTGATGAGGGGGCATCGAGTCTCGTTCACGGGTGAGATGAAGCCTCTGTACGATTCACCAAGTCAGCCGGGTTACCGGCGAATCGCCGGTACAGCATCGGCACCAGGGCGAGCAGTCCCAGCAAGGTGAACGCCAGGATCACATTGGGCGACGCAATTTCTTTGAGCGAATTGATCGTGCCCAACTGACGCCCGGCGTAAGCATAGACGAAGCTACCGGGCACAATGCCCAGGGCCGTCGCGAGCACATAGGTACCGAGTCGGACCCGAGTCAAGCCTGACACCAGATTGACCAGAAAGAACGGAAATAGGGGAACGAGCCGGAGCGTCACGAGGTAGCTGAAGGCGTTCTTTGCAAACCCCTCTTGAATTGGACTGAGCTTCTGCCCGAACGTCTGCTCAACCCACCCGCGCAAGAGATATCGTGCCGTCAAGAATGCGAGCGTGGCCCCGCTGGTCGCCCCGAGATTGACGAAAACGGTTCCCAACAGACTCCCGAACAGAAATCCTCCCATGAGGGTCAGAATCGTGGCGCCGGGAAGAGACAAACCGGTCACCAGACTGTAGGTGACGATGAAGCTCGCCACGGCGGCGGCGCGATGTTCGTCAGTAAAGGCCAAGAGCCGGTCACGGTTCGCCTTCACCGTCTCCAGGGTGAGATACGCGTCCAGGTCAAACCAGAAGAATGCGCCGATGGCGAGTCCGATCACTGCGGCGATGATGAATTTGCCGGAACGCGGCCCGCTCGCTGATTCGGAGGGCACCGCGCCCTGATGAGATGAGTATGTCTGATGTGCCGTCCCGCACGTGCCCGAATGTTCTCCTGCACACGATATTTCCTTCATGAGGCTCCCTTCGATCGGCAGATTAAGGCCAAGCATCTGGTCTGTATTAGATCGGTCTGTTCGTGAGTAGTGTTCTCTCAGCATGTCTTCACGGTAACTCAATTCCTGATGTGAATCTGTGAGCCAATTCACAAAGCACAGCGGGAGGAAGATTAGGAAGAGCGCGTCTTTTATGAAGCAGGATTCCCACTATTCAGCCAGAGTCTTCTAAGTCGGCTTACAGGCTGAGCTTTTACGGGGCATATCTTTGACTCATGATGCAGTCGAGAGTCGACAGAGGATGGTCTCCTGAGGGCTGAAGCATGCCCGCTGGAGCATCACTACAATCAGAGAAGGACAAGCACGATCCCAAGGCCATCCGCTTGAGGGCCGGCAGCATCGATGGGCTTCATGATCGCTGGGAAATCACGGGGATCGTGAGCCCGGCCAGCGACACACACGTCGCTCGTCTCTTGCCGCGAGGGGCTGGTGAGGCCATGGCCCTTATGCTCCAAGTCGAAGTCGAAACAGCACCTACGGACGGAGGGGCCGACTATAGCGGGATGAAGCCTCGGTTGCGAGAGATGACTGTGGAGGCAACGGGCCAGTCCAACGTGACAGATAGCCTGGTGCCCTATCGTTGCCGGTCGGCTGGAACTGTAAGCTACCTCACAGTTTGTTCTGGGCCAGAGCGAAGAGAATCTGGGGTGAAAGATGCTGTGGTTGCCTTCATGCAGGCAACCGAGTAGGCTGATATCTTCTCAGCGAGCCAATTCTTATGAACCAACCACAAACCGCTCCCAACAAACTTTGGTTCCTAAAGCACATTCGACTCTTCGATGGGATTTCTCCTTCCGAAATGCAGGAGATGGAGAAGATCACTCGCATGGAGGAGGTCAAGAAACGGCAGCCCTTGTACCTCCCCGGCGATCCGAGCAGCAACGTGTATCTCCTCAAAAAGGGGCGCGTCAAAATCGCCAATACGGCGCCAAATGGGAAGGAAGTCACCTTCGACATCCTGGAACCGGGAGAAGTCTTTGGTGAGCTTGACGTATTGGAAGACGCCCCCCGCTCGACCTCGGCGGAAACTCTCGATGACGCGGTCATCTGTGTCATCCCACGAAAAGATTTCGATCAATATTTAGCCATGCACCCGACCGTAATGTTCAAGCTGACCAAGCTCATCGGCCTGCGGCTCAAAAAGATCCAAAGCCGCGTCGAAGATCTCGTCTTTCGCGAGGTGCCGGCCCGTCTGGCCCACTTGCTCTCGGAGCTGGGCAAGACCGAAGGAGTTGTTGAGAAACAGGGTATCCGTCTGAAGGTCAAGTTGACCCATCAAGAAATGGCCAACCTGATCGGCTGCAGCCGTGAAACCGTCAGCACGACCATGGGGCAGTTCCGGGACGACGGCCGCATTCAGATCGACGGCCGGACGATTACGATCCTCAAGCCGGACGGGCTTTCGCGCCTGGTATCCTGACCGCTTCACTTCAATATTCGAACACCTTCCAACGCAAGTGCGATGGGATCCGTTCACGGATCTCATCGCCGACGATACGGTTTGGCCCAAGCCTCCGACTTATGTCCGATGTTTCACAAGTTGAAACGAGCGGGTGAAACCGAAGATAAAACTCGTCCCCTGCGCAAGATTGTTGTTCGACTCCCGCGCCAAGGGTATTTGGGCCATGAAGTACATGGAGGTCGCTTCCGTGAACGGGGACTTGACGAGCTGCCCCAGGTCGAGTTGGAACCCGGGGGTGTAGGCGAAGTACGTTGATCCGGTATTCGGGACTCGACGATCAAGCACACGGGGGTCGATCACAGCCGGTTCCTCCCCCGCAAGCGGCGCCGCCGACTGCTCCAAGTTTGCCGTGACGTTGTCATGCGTGAGATAGCGGTAGTTGAATTGGTTGGTCAACACGAGCCAGGGAGTTGTGACCAGATTCAAGCCAACATTAAGCTGGTACTCGTCTCCGAACTGATACCCATCCCGATTGCGGAAGCTGTGGCGATAGCTCGCAAAGGCAAATTGGCTCAGTCGGTGGGGAATCAATTCGAAGGTCTGATAGATCGATCCGATCAGTCCCACATTCCCGCGTCCCAATTGTCCGGAAGACTCCAAGATCTGCCCTGAGCTATCTCTGGCCCTCGTATCTCCAGTGGGAAGCTCAAGGCCAAATCCCATGACGACATTGTACCGAAGAGCCGGCAACACGTTGTATTTCGCCATCACTCGCATATCACCGATTCCGTTGTCGGAAAAGTTGACCGGCTCGCCGGCCTCGGTAGCGGATTCGCCGAGCCCATCGATGTGCTGATGTTTGCGCTTGAGATACGGCAGGGTGAATTCGACAGCCAGCCGATCCGTTACCCCGTAATTGAGATCGAGTGTGTAGGTCTGCGTGATGGTCCGCACTTCCTGATGATGACCCAGAATCAGTCGTTGCCGAGCTTGATCTGCGGCAGGAATGACGCCGGTCGTCCCGTTGAGCAATCGCATCGGCGTATAGTTATAAATACCGTTGACGGTCAACACGCCCTGCTGGGGAATTTGCTGCTGCGCGCCGATCACAACGAAGCAACTTACAGCTCCACAGGAAGCACGGACTTCTCGGTGCAAAGATAGAACACAAAGAACGACAAGGATGAAGACGGATGTTCGAGAAGCGAATCGCATAACGTTGTCTCCCGCAATGAAAGATCCCGCGTATTTTGACGGTACGAAGCCCGTGCCTGCTATGAATGCCTGACGTCCGGTTCCACTCCCGCTTCAAGCGACTGACACGACCACTGCATGAGGCCACAAGCCTCTAAGCGGTCACGCCGGAATGAAGGGTGCGCTGATGGCTGGGAACCGATCAGACTTTGCTTGGCGGCCCGCGCGCGAATAGTTGAGAAGGGGGAGGAGTCCACCGATCCCCGCCGCGAGGCTGCCCAGAACGAGTGCGTTCTTCCCATCGATCCGCAACGACGACGTGAGGATGTGCTCGGCATCGCTGATGGCCGCCTTCGCCAGTGAACCGGCGACGGCGGCCGCTCCATCGGAGGCTGCCGACCCACTGCGATCTCCCGACCAGGACGCCGATTCGCCCCTCGGCCTGCCAGGCGCGAAAGGGCCAATCATCCCATCCTCGCCACCGTACGAGTGGTGAGATCCGGTCAGAACTGCTGTCACAAACAGGAGTGTAGAGAACGTCTCTTTACACCGACTCTCCATGGCAGCCTCGGAGAGAGCGACAGCGCCGGCGAAGCGAACGATCCTCCCCGTCATCGGGCTGAATGAAAGAATCGCAAGCTCGCTCGCAATATAATTTTTATCCTCGCGTTTGCGGTCCTCCCTGATGCCGTTCGAGCACTCTACGTTCAGCCTCAGCCCAATGCTCTAGATCGTGACCATGCTCATAGCCGCACTGGCAAAAAAAGGTGTAGGCCAGCTGTTCGATTTCCTGCTGCAACTGTGACGCATTTGGCTTCTCCGCCTCGGTCTTGCCGCCGTTCGTTTTCGACTCGTGTTTTCGTGACATGGGATCCTCCTCTGTCCGGATCAGGTCCTCCTTGGGTGAGGGCCAGGTTGGAGTGACGCGATGCTCCAGCT
>CAADGJ010000391.1 GCA_900696505.1 uncultured Nitrosospira sp. | reverse complement strand
GTTGCCCAGCACTATCATGTCCTGGCCGCCCGCTCCGGAGAGGAAGCGCTGGAAATGGTGCGCCGGCAGGGACGCCACATTGCGCTACTGGTGACAGATATGGTGATGCCGGGCATGGGCGGCGCCCAGCTGGCTCACGAACTGCAGACCCTCCAACCGGACATCAAAGTCATCCTCACGTCCGGCTATTCAGGGCGCGATGAAACACTTCTCAAAACATTCGATGCCCAGGTGGCCTTTTTGCCGAAACCGTATACGCCCGAGTCGCTGACCAAGGCCGTGGCCTCAGCGCTGGAATCACAGGCTCGACAAGGAAGCTGCAGGGATACGTCGTCGCACTCAACCTGAAGGGTTATCAGAGCCACGAAGTCGACGAGGGGCGTACTGGAGGGACGGACTACCGGCCGTCACCACCGACTGCTGTGGGAGCTAATTCTTCCTGAGCGGGGACCGCTGGCGCCGCCAGTACCGGGCGGTCCGCGGCGGGATTCTGCGGAAAGGGCAATTCGAGGAGCGCGTAGGGGTTCACCCGAGCGCCGTTGACTTTCATCCCCCAGTGGAGATGTGGACCGGTCGCCCGCCCTGTGGCGCCCACCTTCCCGATCACTTGACCGGCTTTTACCAGATCCCCTTCGTTGACCAGCGCTTCCGACAAGTGAAAGTACATCGAGTAAAGACCGAGGCCATGATCGACAAAGATGCCTCGCCCCGAAAAAATATGATCGACGACGAGCCGCACAACCCCGTCATTGCTGGCCATCACGTCGGTCCCCATCGGGGCGCCGATATCTTCTCCGTTGTGTGGATTCCTGGGTTGCCCGTTCATAATCCGGACACTGCCAAAAATGCCGGTCCGTTTACCGTGAACGGGCTCGATAAATCCCGCCTGCCAGAGTCGCATGGCAGACTCTTCCGCTAAGGCCTTTCGAACCTGCTCTTGCTCGGCCTTCCAGCGCGCGGTCGCTTTCTCATCGAGATCGACTTTATCTTTCGGCAGTTTCAGATGCTCGACGGCAAACTTCTCCTTTACGACAAGCACCTGATACGAAAAATGTCTGGTTTGCTCGCCTAGTTGCGCATCGATAGTCAGCTCATGCGGTCCCGGTTCATCTTGCAGATCGATACCGAGCAATCCGATGTAGCCCGTGCCTCCGGCGGTGGGATTCGGGAACAGGGTTACAGTGCGACCGAGGAACTTTCCTTTGACGCTGGTGGCTTCCTTGAGTTCCGGGACGGTCACCACGACCACCTGACCCTGCTTGCCGCTGAATTGCCCGTCTCCGCCGCGAGGAACAGGCCCCGTGTTCGGGAAGAGCTCAACAGGAAACACGCTGGCGAGCAGCACGACCGAGATGATGAGAAAGCGATCGAGGAACGACATGGTGTGGGCTCGATTCACTCCACCGACCCGTCTCATCGGTACAATCGCGCACCGGAGACCTGCGACAATAATTCTTCAACGCGCCGATTGACTGCGCTGAACGGGTCCATACAGAGAATCGTCTCTTCCCAATACCCGTTCAGTTTCAGATAGGTCCAATCGACCGTATACGACCGATTCTTGGCGCGTGCAAACCGGATGAAGTCACCGCGGACTTTCGCCCTGGTAGTCTGTGGCGGGACCGACATGGCTCGTTGTACCGCCTCTTCCTCCACGACCCGCGCCGCCATGCCACGATTCTCCATTAAATAATACAGCCCGCGCGTCCGTTTCACGTCATGAAATTGCAAATCGAGCAGGAACACTCTGGGATCATCCCACCCGCAATCCTTTTTGTCCGTATACGACTGGATCAGATGTTTTTTCATCACCCAATCGACCTCATGCACGAGCTGCATCGGGTCGTCTTCCAGCCGATCCAGCACGGAGATCCATTTGTCCAGCACGTCGTCCAGAACCGGATCGTGATCCTGCGCGGCCAGAAACTCTGTGGCTCGCTTGACATAGACGCGCTGAATTTCGATCGCGGTCATCTGTCGCCCGTCATCCAGCTTCACCTTTTTGTTCAGCGTGGGATCGCGAGAGATTTCGCGGATGGCTTTGACGGGATCCTCGAGTTCCATGCCGGTCACGGAGAAACCCGATTCGATCATCGATAAGACCAGCGTGGCGGTGCCGACCTTCAAATAGGTGGCGTATTCCGACATGTTGGAATCGCCTACGATGATGTGGAGACGGCGATATTTCTCCGCATCGGCATGGGGCTCATCGCGGGTATTGATGATGCTGCGTGAAGAGGTCGTCGAGGAGGACGTCTTTTCGTGGATATGCTGCGCGCGTTGAGAAATGAAGTACTGCGGCTTGCCGGAAACCTTCAACACCTTGCCCGCGCCCGAATAGATCTGCCGGGTCACAAAAAACGGGATGAGCTGCTCGGTCACCTTCCAAAAATCCACATCCCGGCGCATGAGATAATTTTCATGGCACCCATACGTATTCCCGAGCGAGTCGGTATTGTTCTTAAAGATATAGATTTCGCCGGAGAGCCCCTCTTCCCGTAACCGCTCCTCCGCCGCCGGTAAACAGGCTTCCAGCAACCGCTCGCCGGCCTTATCGTGGATCACCAGGTCCAGAATATTGTCGCATTCAGGCGTGGAGTATTCGGGATGGCAGCCGGTATCCTGATAGAAACGCGCGCCGTTGACCAGAAACGCGTTCGACGGCCAACTGTTCGGAATCAGCCCTTCAAAGATGTAGCCCAGGACTTTCTCCATCGGAAGGTAGATCTTCCCGTTGGGAGAGAAAATCAGACCATACTCGTTTTCAAGGCCGAAAATTCGTTGTTGCATGGAGATGGATGCCCCTCGGTGCGACTCCTGTCAGGATACACCCTGACGCGGGTGGCTTCAACAGACTCCGGTGAGCATTCGTCGCCCACGCGCGATCGAAATTACCGGACAATGACCGGCCATACCGCAATGGGCTATGTTGAGGGATGAACGTTAGGCAAGCAGATGGGAGATATCGGCGCTGGTGAGCCGTCGGAACTTTCGCCCCTGACGGTTTCTGTCCAGTACCGCGACCTCGAGGTTTTCAGAAGGAATCTTCTGAGTGGCGACCTGCTCAAGGGCGGAGAGACAGCGCCGGAGGCCATCTTTGAGCGTCGGTGCCTGCGGCGTCGCATGTTCGCGCAGGTATTGCTGCACGGCTTCTGATCGCCCGCCGATGACCGCAAAACTTTTCTCATCCACGATGCTGCCGTCGAACGAGATGCGAAAGATTTCGTTGGCCTGGCCGTTGCCCCCGACCTGCACCACTAGGATTTCCACCTCGAGCGGCTTCACGTCCGTGCTGAAGGCCGTCCCCAGGCTTTGTGAATAGGCGTTGGAAAGAGTCCGGGCACTCACATCTTCGCGGCTGTACATATAGCCGGTCAGATCGGCGTGCCGTATCCCTGCCTTGCGGAGATGCTCGAATTCGCTATATTTGCCGGCCCCGGCAAATGCGATACGATCATACACTTCCGACACCTTGTGGAGAGACGAACTGGGATTGTCGGCCGCCAGCACAATGCCGTCGACATACTCCAAGGCGATAATCGAACGTCCCTTGGCGATGCCTTTTTTGGCATACTCCGCCTTATCCTGCATCATCTGTTCAGGCGAGACGTAGTAGGGCAACGGCATCGATTACGATCTCCTTCGTTCTGCGATCATGGCTTCATATAGGGCACGCACACGTGATTCCGGCACATCGGTAATACCGGCATCGCTGACGACCTTGGCCGTTGGATAGATTCCCCGGACGAGATCAGGCCCCCCCGTTCCCACGTCTTCATCCGCCGCGTTGTACAAGGCCAACAGGCCCACACGGAGCGCAGCCTCTTCATCAAGCCCCGACCGGTAATGTTCCCGCATGGTATTGCGTGCATCTTTACCGCCGGAGCCGATGGAATGGTGATCGGACTCTTCGTACCGCCCACCCGTTATGTCATATTTGAAGATACGACCTTCTTTTCGCTTCACATCGTACCCGACATAGAGCGGCATCACGACCAACCCCTGAAACACCATCGGGAGATTGGCCTTCACCATTTGTCCCAGCTTGTTGGCCTTGCCCTCGCAGGAGAGCTGGACACCCTCCAGCTTTTCGTAATGCTCCAGCTCGGTTTGAAAAAGCTTGGCCATTTCAATACAGGGGCCGGCCGCACCGGCAATAGCCATGGCGGAATACTCATCGATGCGGAACACTTTTTCAATCCGCCGGTCGGCAATCTGAAACCCCTCCGTCGCCCGCCGGTCGCCGGCAATAATCGCCCCATCCCGATACTTCAATGCCAGCACCGTCGTTCCGTGCGGCACCGGGATGGCGCCTGGACGGCCGAGGTCTAGAGGAAGCGTAGCGCGGGGCATCGCCAGATCGTGTACGCCTGGTCTTAATTCGGGGTGATGCTGGGTGAGAAAATCGAAGAAACTCGAACCGTCGTGGTGTGGAAGAAAGGGCATACGATTCATGTGATGGTCGCAGTCAGGTTGATAGTTTTTCGAGCAGCGCAGCTGCCGTTTCCGCATGGGCGAAGAGCTCACCCGTCAGCGCTTCCGTGCCGCGCAGAGGGTCCATTAACGGAATCCGCTTGATCTTGTTCTGCCCGACATCAAAAAGCACCGACGTCCAGCTCACCCCGTAGACGGCATTCGGGTATTTCTTGACGCACTGGCCGCGAAAATAGGCTCGCGTTCCGACGGGAGGATTTGTCTCCGCGCGGACAATCTCATGCTCCAGCACAACCCGCTCGATCATGTGACTGCGTTCCAGGGTGTAATACAATCCCCGGTCCGGACGGACATCATGATATTGCAGATCCATCAACCGCACGCGAGGATCGTCCCATCCGCAGGACTTTCGGTCCATGTAAGACTCAATCAGATAGCGCTTCGCCACCCAGTCCAACTCCCGCACCAACAAACGCGGATCCCGTTCGAGGCGATCAAGCACATCCTCCCAACGCACCAGGATGTCTTTCGTGACCTGATTCAGTTCGTGGCAGGCATAGTAACTCTGTGCCGCCTTGAGGTAGGCCCGCTGCACGGCAATCGCCGTTGTCGCGCTTCCGTCGGTCAGCTTGAGGCTTTCCTTCACCTGCGTATCCCGGGATACTTGCTTGATGGCATTGACGGGGTCGGCCAGGCTTATACGGGGAAGATCGGCTCCAGCCTCCAGCAGATCGAGGACTATCGAAAGGGCACCGACTTTGAGATACGTAGACAACTCCGCCATATTGGCATCCCCGACAATCACATGGAGACGCCGATATTTGGTCGAATCAGAATGCGGCTCATCTCGCGTATTGATGATCGGTCGCCGGACCATGGTGTTCAGATCGACGAGCGTTTCGAAAAAATCGGCCCGCTGCGAGATCTGATAATCGACGGAAGGGGTCTGATTCTCGGCGCCGACCTTGCCTGAGCCGGCATAAATGGGACGCGTCACCAGAAACGGCGTGAGGACCTGCGTGATTCGATCGAAGGATACGGCGCGCGAGACGAGATAGTCTTCGTGATAGCCGTAGCTGTTGCCTTTGCCATCCGAATTGTTTTTATACAGAACGAATTGATCGCGGCCGCGCGCCTCCGTGATTCCGGCCAGAGCCTGCGCAATGATGCGTTCCCCGACCCGCTCAAAGGCCACAACCTCCCTGGCATTGGTACATTCAGGCGTGGAATATTCCGGGTGCGCGCCGTCGACATACAACCGGCCACCGTTGGCCAAGACCTTATTGAGCTGTCGATTGTAGTCCGGCCCCGGACGCTCGCGTTCCCCATCGACCTCGAACCCGCGCGCATCCAGCAAGGGGTTTTCATTTTCGTAGTCCCACACGGCCTGGGGCGCGGGCAAGTTTGGATAGTACCCGATCACATGAATGGAGTTCGCTACAGGATCCGCCGCATTCGGATCCCGGCTGGCAATACCAAATTCTGTCTCCGTGCCGATGACACGGGACAGATTGTGCGAATGAGTGTCATTCATGGGATATCGCGCGCCTACAGGTAGTGGCCCGTGCTGACGGTTTCGATCTGGCGTGCCTCCGACGGCCCGCCGCTGATGGTCCGCAGATGAACGATCTTTTCGCCTTTTTTCCCGGCGACCTTCGCCCAATCGTCCGGATTCGTCGTGTTCGGCAAGTCTTCGTGCTCTTTGAACTCTTCGCGAATCGCTCGAATCAGATCATCGGCCCGCAAGCCGCTCCCCTCTTGAGCGATGGCGCGTTTGACGGCAAATTTTTTGGCTCGCGAGACGATGCCCTCAATGAGAGCGCCGCTGGCAAAGTCCTTGAAGTAGAGCACTTCCTTTTCGCCGTTTGCGTAGGTGACCTCAATGAATTTGTTTTCGTCGGTGGTGGCATACATGGCATCGACGGTGAGATTCATCAGGGAGTCGACAAGTGCTCGGGCATCCCCGCCATGCCGTGCCAGGTCTTCCTCGGCGAAGGGAAGGTCTGTCGATACGTATTTGGAAAAAATATCCCGGGCCGCCGTCGCGTCGGGCCGGCCCACCTTCACTTTCACATCCAACCTGCCTGCACGCAGCACCGCCGGATCGATTAAGTCCTGCCGATTACTGGCGCCGATGACGATGACATTGGTCAGGCGTTCGACGCCATCGATCTCGGACAAAAACTGCGGCACGATGGTCGACTCGATGTCCGACGAAATACCGGTCCCGCGTGTGCGGAACAAGGCGTCCATTTCGTCAAAAAATACAATGACAGGGTGCCCGTCATCAGCCCGTTCTTTGGCCTTCTTAAACACTTCGCGTACCTGCCGCTCCGACTCGCCGACATATTTATTCAGCAGCTCAGGACCCTTCACGTGAAGGAAATAGCTGCGCAGCTGCCGGTCTTTTAAATGTCCGAGCTTCTTTGCGATGGAGCTGGCCACGGCCTTCGCAATCAAGGTTTTTCCGCAACC
>CAADGJ010000390.1 GCA_900696505.1 uncultured Nitrosospira sp. | reverse complement strand
CATGGAGATCTCCTCAGTGAGAGGTGTCACAATTCTATCGCACGAGTGAAATCGGGAAAATTAGCCTGCTTTCGCAGGGCGTCGAGCTCAACATGGCATGCTTCAAGTTTCTCAGGGACATTAAGACACATCTTGCACGGTCTCGACGTTGGTAACTGTCATACAACTTACAGGGCTTGGAATATTGTAGCGCCCTTGGGCAAGAAGTGGTTGGCTCTGCACGATCACGTGCCATAGATCGGTCAAAACTTGAAATCAGCCCCGAGCCACAGGTTTGTATTGCTGACTGAGGTGGGTTCGAAGCTAAACTTCCGACTGCCATGTTGACAGCCGAACTTCAGCGTCATCGCGTCGGTGAAACGATACTGAAACTCCAGGTCGCCTTGATACACGTTCTCATGGGCGCCGCGATGCACATCGTCCGCGAGGCCGCTCGTAAAATTATTACGCTCATAGTCGAATCCGAGAAGGACACTGACCCTGTCCATCGCCTGTACGACCAGTTCGGCCGAAGCATAGTGATTGACATAAGAGATGTCATCGTGGACCTGTGATTGGCGTCGCCCGTCCGCCAGGCCTCGCTCGTAATGGTACCCCACCAGCAATTGCACTCGCGGAGTGATCATCCATTCGACGTGGGGACCGACCGTCCAGAAGCGTGTGTCGCGTTCACTGAAGGCCTCATTGTATTGTCGCGTTCCATAGCGCCCGAGTAGTCGCACCGTCACATTCGCGGCCACGCGGCGCTCCAGGTGGCCGCTCCAAAAATGAGTCGTCACGCGCTCATCGACCAGCAGTTCCTTTCCGGATCGGCGCTCGTCGTTCTTGCCTAAGAACAGGTTGGGCCCATAAAAATAGTACAGCCGCACGGCTGTCTCGGACGCAACATCTTGTGTCAGACGCAGACGGTATGACCCGTGGTTGTACACCGGATTCCCGGCATAGACGAAGCCTTGCGCCTGCGCCGACAACTCGGTGCGCCCCCAGCGTGAGTCGAAGGCCCGCCGAACATCGACCGACGGCTCATAGACCATGTCGCTCCCCTGTCCGGTTCGATCCACGACCGGTTGGGTCGGATCGTTCTGCAGGGACAGTCTGCGGGTGGCGGAAAAGAGGCCGACATCGTCGGTGTAGAAGAGATTGTTCTGGATCTCACCCGACCATTGAGCCGAGACGAGCGTGGATTGAAGGAGCACCCCGGCCAGCACGACAGCACATCGCACAAGGGTTATAAGGAGGCGATAGCGACAGGACTCCGTCACGCTCCTGTCTCGCCGGAGTCCGTTGTTTCCTCCCGTGTAAGAACACGTGCGCAGACGGCATGCAGACCGAAGGGCTCAACCGTGCGACTGAATCGAGCGCGACTCACACCTGCTTCAGGACCCATCCCCGCACCCAGCCTCATCGGCACCCTTATATCAATGAATCCGGAAGGAGCGCTTGCTGCCGTGCTGCAAGCGCTCTCAGAATCCTATCGGCGTGGTTGAGGGCCCGTGCGCTCCAATGTCGAAACGTTTGAAGATAGGCGAGGTCCGCGTAGTGCGGATCTAGGTGAATCGCCTTCCGATAGCTCTCGCTTGCCTGGTCTCCGTGGCCACCGGCGAAGAGGCCGAGCGCCAAACCGGCCCAGGTGCCGGCCATCTGCTGGTTGAGGTCCACGGCAATCCGCCAGGCCTCCATTGCAGAGACCAGCTGCTCCAACTCAAAGAAGGCAAAACCAAGATTGCTCCAGGCCGGCGCATAGCCGGGACTGAGCGCAACGGATTCTCGGAACTCTACGAGCGCGGCTTCGGGCTGCCCCTGGAGATGAAGGATCATGCCAAGATTGTTATGGGGCACGGGATTCAGAGGACTGAGCCGGATCGCTTCACGATACTCCCGGGCCGCACCTTCCAGGTCTCTTTGCTCGAACAACCGCCCTCCGGCGTCAATATGAAGTAGAGACTCATCCTGTGCAGCACGAATCGTCGGCTCTGAAGCCGCTTCGAAAGACGGCTCTGCGTGAGAGACGGCGCACCCAAACGTCATCGTGAGCACCACCGCTGCTGCACTCCAAGCAGGCATGTAAGTCATATCGCTCCCTTCGCCACTCACGGATCATTGCACCGGAGAAACACCATATGGGCATTCGCACCATTGATACCGCCTCAGCGGCACGTCGTCATGGCCCGCGTCAGCAACCACACTGTCGCCAGCGCGAAACTCGCGATCCCGATAATGCTGCTCCAGAACGCCAGAAAGAGGAGTCGAATATACCCCCCGAGCGTATCTGCCCCATGTGCGAGTAGAAGATAGCCGTCTATTCCTACGCCGATCACCAGCATGATCGCGGAGAGCTTGATAAACGTCCACGCATTTCCTGCGGACAAACATTTCCACTGCATCTCGTGTGTCATAACATTCTCCTTTCCTTCGGTATCCTGTCGCGTATCCCTCTCCAATCGAAGTCCGTGTTATTGAACACGCGTGCGATTCGTGAGATTTCCCGTCTTGGTCGGCAGTTCCCTGGTCATATTGCCTTCCTTAGCCGAATCTTTCCGAGAACTTGCCAGCCCCAAAGCGCCTGCACGAACAGCGTGCTCACGGCACGATTCCCCAGATATCAGAACAATCCCGGCGTGAAGAATGAAATCCCGACATAGGGAAGCACTCCGTTGATCCCAGTATTCCGGTCGCCCAGACCACCGTTTGAAATGTGGTGCAGTCGCACCCCCATCGTCCAGGTCAGGCGATCCGTCACGAAATAGTGGACGCCAGGCCCCGTTTCCAATGTGAACTCGAACTGCGTACTTTGTTCAGAAATCCGCGGCGCCAGGTTGGTCCAGATCATGCCCGCGCCGGCATCCCAAAAGGGCATCCATCGGCCGAAGGATAGAAAGTTATATTTGAAGAGAAACGATCCGCCTGCGGCTTCCGCCGCAAACGGTTTGGTAAATCGGGCAAACACCGGCTGCACCACCAATTCGATATTTCCTTGCCACAAGCCGGTTCCCAACGGATCGGTCAACACCACCCCAACACGTGGCATGATGAACACAGCGCTTCGATTGGCCGAGGAAGCATTCCCTAACGCCGTAGTGGCCTGCGCGTATCCTACAGTCCCGCCGAGTTCGACCATCCCCTTGGTCATCGCGTCGCGCGCGGCAAACGACGACTCTGCCACCGCCACACCGCCATCGAGCCAGATCGTGGCACCTATAACCAGTGATGCGAAGAGTGAGGCACAACCTCGACGTCGTCCTTCGTCTATTCGAGTTCCCAGAGGTTTCTGCTCAATGCGTCTATCGTGTCGACCGTTTTGCGTGTCCTTCATTCGCATGGCTCGTTTCTTCAACTTTCTCATCCATCATTGGATGATGCCATGCTATGTCACGTTCATGGCACGGGTCTGTGACGTATCTTACAAACGACTGAACAAATATCTGGCGGAGACGGCCGAAGGAGAATGGGATCTCCGGTTGCTGGAGAATGAGAGGAGATGACGGAGGTTGTCGAGCGTGTTCTAGCCTTGCCGGTCACGATCCAACGCACCGAACGGCGTGTTACCGGGCACACAGGGAGCGGCATGGCCCATGGCATGCGAGACGGTCGGGAACAGGCGGGAGACGGCGATCGCCATGGAAAGCTCGACGATGCCGATTTCACCGTAGCGACGAAAGATGGCCTCGCGCCAGATATCCTCTTCACCACTGCCGGTCGCCACAGCCTGTGCGAAAAAATACACCTCTGCTAAATCTGAGGGCAACGCACAGGGGGCTTCATCGAGAATGGTATGAATCAGGGCCGCGCTGACGCCGGCTCGTGTTGCCAGATGCACTTCCATCGTCATCCACGTGCCGCAATCTTCATGTCGAGCTGTGACGATTCGCGCCAGATGATACGCTTCAGCCGGAAGGGCCCGCCGAAATCTTGCAAGAGGCATGACCTTCATGAATGCGAGAAAGTGCGGCGGCGAGACGCGGAGCATGCCGCGCAGGTAGGCGAGTGAGATCCCCTGCGTCCGTTCAACCGCACGGAGCCGTCGTTCGAGGAACCAGCGGATCACTCGGGTCATGGGGACCTCTGTTCAGGCCCTTTGAACACCTGCGTGTCAGGATGAAAAGCATACCAGGCGAACCAGAAGGCCATGATTGAGGGGATCGGCTTGCCGTCGGCATCGAGAACGGAGGCGCTGCGGGATTGCTGGTTGAACTGTATCGTAATGGACCGGCCACCGACCTGATCGCTGAGGGACGGGCGGGCTTTCTTTAGCTCTGAAAAGGGATAGGCTTTGGGGACACCATTAAGCTCCACCCCGACGACCCATTCCTTGGGATGGTAGCGGGGATCGAAATGCGTCGTGTCGAACATCAGGTCTCGACGCTCGGGGTAGCCCAGGTACGGATCGTGGTCGTAGTTCAGGAAAGATCCGGTCTTGGTGGACAGGACGAGCGTGGCAGGATGGGCTGCATGCCATTCTCCCCAGGTCGTATGTTCGAGGAAGACGGGCGTGAGCTTCTCGCCGCTCAACGGCCCCGCCACGGCATGCATGCCGACCTGCGACCAGAGGCTTTCCGTCTGATGGTCGTACATGAGGAGGTCGCTCTGATAGAGCAGGCCGGACACGCCAAATGTATGTCGGCTTCCTTGCACCCTGGCATAGAACGCGATGCCGGTTCCGCAGAGCGGACAGTAGGTGACCACAACGGGTTTCCCGTCGATCGTATCGTTCACGATCTCGTGCCAGTTGAGAATCTTGATCGGATAGGCCTTGGCTTCGGCTCCCTGTATGAGTCCCAAAACGCGATCAGCGTCCTGGAGGAACGTCGCCCCAGACGCAGAAACGAATCGCGGGATGAGCAAGGCAGGAATCCCGTCTTTCCCAGGCCCTCCATCGACAATCTGGTCGAGTGGAACACTATGCTCGGTCAGATCGAATAAGGTCGCTGGCGTCTTTCCAAATCCAAGCCACGCGGAGCAACTAAGCACAGCACCGATGACGATCAGGAGCAGCACTCTGCGCCGGGGTGGAACGAGATAGGGCCAGAAAACCGTTCTGGCCGGAGTCGAAGAAGAGAGCGATGGACCGGGCTGGTTCATGTGACGAACAGATAGACTGTTATCGCAATCGGGAGCAGCAGAAATATGATGAGCAGTAAAACACCGAGCCGCACGCCGATTAGCCGAAATGGTTCTCCCAACGGCGCAACGGGCGCCGGGATTGTCTCTTTGAAACCTTCGTATTCGTCACGCAAACACGCGCTCACAAACACCGGAGTATCTGGGATGTAAGAGGGTGTGACTCCAGAAAGGTATCGGTCAAACGCCTTGAAAAATCGGATGGTGGACACAATCTTCCGGTACGTTACCTGATCGAGCGCGTTCCGATTGAAGGCGTGGGGTACGGCCGTGGCGAAATACAGTCCTGCCTCATTTGTGGTAATGGCTAACGCGATGATGCGCTTGGTACTGCGATCCAGACGTTCGAGATAGAACTCTTCTTTGAACAATTCCCAAGCCGTTTCCAGATAGGCCGGTCGATCGCTCATTCCCATGAACAAGTCTGGTACAAACGAGACACCGAGAGTCTGGGTAATATCCAGAAAAACGATTTGGGTGGCGGTGATCCGTGAGAGGTCAGAACTGATTCTCTCCGGCTGGGTATCCACTGCCGGCATAGTCTTTGCCATGGAGTCGCTCTCTCTGCTGGCAACCGACCTGATCACGAATTGCCTCTCTCCCATTCTTTGAGCCTTGCCAACAACCATTCCTTCCGGGGGATACCAGTGGCTAGGACCCGCCCACCGAGGAGAAAAGCAGGGAACACCAGGATGCCCAAGACATCACGGTCCTGCTTGTCTGCAGCTCGAACCTCGATATGCCACGCAGGAAGTTCCTGTTGAATTTCTTTGACTAACGCCAGAGTCGACCGCTCGGACAGGCAACCCCGGTGAACGAGAATATCAAGACGAGCCAT
>CAADGJ010000389.1 GCA_900696505.1 uncultured Nitrosospira sp. | reverse complement strand
CACAGCATCGGATCGCCCGGATGTTGATCGAGCATCAGCACATCGCCAGGACTAAAGTTCATCAGGTCTTCCACGTTGATTTTTGCTGTCCCCAGTTGAACCGTCACTGCCACGTCACACTCCTGCAGCGAATCCTTAAAGCGGCTGCCCCAGCTGCTGTCCTGTTCGACGTTGTCGGCAAACAGGCCGGAGTACAGCTTCTCCTTGATGGGCTCCAGCATGGAATAGGGATAGGCGATAAACATTTCGCGGGTGATGTCGCCGAGATGCACCTGGAGCGTGACCACCACGACAATTTCCGACGTGGTCACGACCATGGCGAATTGAGGGTTGCTCTCCGAGCGCAGATAGTTGAGCTTCACGGGCATGACCGCCTGCCATGCCTTCTCCAGGTCGACCAGCGCCTGCTGAACGAGTTTCTTGATCAACCGCAACTGAATCGTCGTGAATTCTCGCCCTTCCGGCTTCACGTGCGTCTGCACTTTTCCGCCGAAGAAAAAATCCACGATCAGGTACACCAGCATGGCGTCCATGATGTAGAGCCCGTTGCCGCGCAACGGCTCCATGGCAAACAGATTGAAGGAGGACGGCACCGGAACTTTCTGGATGAAGTCTCCAAACTTGATGATCTGCGTGCCGAGGACGCTGAATTCGATCTTCTCGCGCAGCACACTGGTCCAGGAGACAGATTGCTGGCGCGTGAACCGGTCATTGATCATCTCCATCGTGGGCATGCGCCCGCGAATGATCCGCTCCTGGCTCGTCAGACTGTAGGTTTTGACTCCCCCTGGTTCTTCCTCCTCCTTCGGCGCCGTGTCGACGTCGCCGGACATGACTCCGCCCATCAAGGCATCGATTTCTTCCTGGGAGAGTATCTTGTCCATGATGTTGCTGACGTCGCGTGGTTACTGAATCACGAATTCGGTGAAGTACGTCGACTTGACCGATTTCTTGGGCAACAGGCCGTTGATCCGTTCGGTGATGTCGTCGCGCAACTTATGCTTCCCCTGGGGAGAACGCGCGGTAGCCGAATCCAAGCTGGTCAACAACACAAGAATCGCATCGCGAATTTGCGGTGTCCGCGCTTTGATTTGCTCGACGGTGCCCGCATTGTCGGCTTCCACCTTCAGGGTCACTTTGAGGTAGCGAATTTCCGGTGAATCCGCGAGGTTGACGATGAAGGGATCCAGATCGGCGATGGCGGTCGCATCAGCGACGGCCCCATGCTCGCCTCCCGACTTCTCTTCAGCTGCGCCATGCGCGGCCGCCTTTTCTCCCCCACCCTCGGCCTGCGTCTTTTCGGCGGATGATCCGCCCATCATTTTCATCATCGCAAAGGCGCCGCCCAACGCGAGGACCAACACTCCCCCGACGATGATGATGACCATCTTCATGGGAATACCTGCCGGTGCTGCTGGGGCCTTTTCTTCAGCTGCTTCTGACATACAACCCTCCTGCGGACAGTGTTTGCCGGTGCCGGTCAGTTGTGCAATGCATATGCCACGTGCCGCACAGAGCAGCCCTCCCGCCTGTCACAACACAGGTCGCAGATCGCGTGATAAGACAATGATTTGGAGTTAGTCACTCTCCCGCGCGAGGACACGTCGCCGGAGCGGCATACGTGTTGTCACGGTAGTGACGCGGGATCTCTGGGGGCCGACAGAATGTTGACGAGAGACAGAAGACGAAGAGCCGCGAGGATGAGCGCTTCAACTAGGTAGAAATTGCCGAGTTGAGCCCCGGCGACGGGATTGCACCGCGCCGGGATTCTCACCGCTTACCGCTTGAGATTCACGAGTTCCTGCAACATTTCGTCGCTGGTCGTGATGGCTCGAGAGTTCGCCTGAAAGGCGCGCTGGGTAATGATCATGTCCACAAACTCTTTGCCGAGGTCTACATTGGATTGCTCCACGGTTCCCGAAAGAACCCGGCCCAATCCATTGATTGTCGGGGCGCCGGCCAGCGCTGCACCGGACTCGACCGTCTCCAGAAAGTGGTTGTCGCCGACATTGGCCAATCCATCGGGATTGGTAAAGCGGCTCAAGACCACCTGCGCCAGGGCGCGAGTCTGCCCGTTTGTAAACTGTGCCATGACCTTGCCTTCCTTATCGACGCTGATGCGATCCAGCGTACCGGATGAGTAGCCGTTTTGCGTCTGGCTTTGCACGCCGGAGGCCGCCCCGAATTGCGTGAGGGAGGCGAGATTCACCGAGATGCTTTGTGGCGTCGTGGCGCCATTCGTCAGCGCGGCGGTAATGGTTTGCGTGCCGCCTGCCGTCACGGCTCCGCTGGCATTAAAGGTCATATTGGTTTGCGCGGTAGCCGCGCCGCCATCGATTTGGGAATAGACCCCCCAGGCATTCGCAGCCGTTTTCCGGAAATACAACTGCATCTGGTGCGAATTACCCAGCGAATCATAAAACGTCATGCCTGTGGAGAAGTTGTATGACGTGGTGTCAGTCGTCGCGAATGCCGCCGTGGGTGCCGTGGCGTTGGCATT
>CAADGJ010000388.1 GCA_900696505.1 uncultured Nitrosospira sp. | reverse complement strand
TGTGTTCGATGCAATGGGTCCAGAAGGGACACTCATAGGGGCTTTGACAATGTTCATCGGGCATAACAGCCGGAGCCGACATGCCTTCCAACATGGCCTGCATGGCAGCGAGTCGCGCCGGCACTTCTGGTAATCGCGGGCGCACGGTCTCCGTCAGGGAGCGAATGCCGAAGAGCTGATCGAGGTCGAGATACCGCCCGTCAAAGACATACTGCGTATTCACGTGCATCAGGCAGATATCCGCCAGCACCAGTCCGAGTCCTTCCAGGACATAGCTTTGGATCGTCAGATCATCCACGTGCGTCGCCTTCACCTTGGTGGAAGACTTCACCTCCACGAGCCGCCAGGTCGGTTGTCCCAGCTCATTCACCCCGACACGTTGCAGGACATCCACACGAACCAGAACCTGGTTGAACTGAAAGGCCCCTTCGAAGATCGCCGGAACCGTCGGATCCTGTAGCAGCTCAGCCGTTTGCGCCAGGGCTTCCTGAGATTGACGATACCCGGCCGTGACTAGACGGCCGCCGGGGAAACGTTGACGCGCCAGTTCACCCAGATCCGTGCCCATAGCCAGAATCGCCTGCGTGGCGGCATCCGGTTTGGTCGCCAACCCCGGAGCATGCACCTCGAGGTACAGACGCTTATGACATTGCAGACCCGATAGATAACGCGATTTGGATAAACGATAGGAGGAGCGCGCGGCAGGCTCAGGTAAGATCAGCATAGTCTGTGTGCAGGCTACCGAAGCATGACGTGAGTTGTCCAGTCCCGCCCAGCCGGCGAGAAACTCCACGAAGCGAGCCCGGTTCTGTTAGGATGATGCCGCATGGCACAGGGCATCGCACAGATCAGACGCTCGGTTCTCACGCTCGCACTGCCCGTCACCGTCAGTAGCCTGTTGCAACGGGCTGAAGGCATCGTCGCCGTCTTTCTCGTTGGAGGATTGGGGGCCGTCCCGATCGCCGCCGTCGGCCTCGGTCAATTGCTGGCCTTTATCGCCACGACCCTGGTTTCCGGTCTTTCGGTGGGATCCAATGTGGTCATGGCGCAATTGTGGGGCGCCCGCCGTTACGACGATGCAGGCCATGCCGCGCGTCATTTCCTCGGACTCTCCATCCTCATTGCGCTCGGTCTCTTGAGCTTCGGCCTTCTGGTCAATCGGCTGGCCATGGAAATGCTCGGGGCGCAAGCGGACGTGATCCGCCTCGCGCTCCCCTACTCGAACCTGATCTTCCTGCTCATTCCGTTCACGATCCTGCTGCAGGTCCTCTCTTCGATCTTGCAGGGCACGGGCGACACGAAAACGCCGATGTACGCCATGATCGTGGTGAATCTGCTCCACATTGCCATCGCGATTCCCCTGATCTATGGTCACTGGGGCCTGCCGGCCTTGGGCATCAATGGCGCAGCCATTGCGGTCGGCATCGCGGAAGCGACCGGATGTTTGTACCTCTTCACACGCTGTCGGCCTATGCTCCGCGGCTCCCACCGATTCCGATTCGATTTGATTCGCACGATCTGGCACGTGGGGGCACCGGTCTCGGGTGAGCGCGTCGTCCAGCAAGCCGGCATTTTGCTATACACCAAGATTGTGTTGATGTACGGCACCGTCGCCTACGCAGCCCACCAGGTCGGCTTGTCGATCGAGTCCCTGTCGTTTCTTCCGGGATATGGCTTTGCGATCGCAGCAGCCACGATGGTGGGACAGAGCATCGGCGCCGGAAAATACACCCGGGCGAAGCTCGAAACCTGGGAAGCAAACCGGCTGGCCGCCTACATGATGTCGGCCATGGGAGTGGTGTTTTTCTTGTTCCCCTACGCGTTGCTCCGCGCCTTCACCAGTGATGAGGCCGTCGTCGAATTGGGCACCCTGTTTCTGAAAATCGTGGCCCTCCTGCAGATTCCGCTCGCACTCACCATGGTGGTGGCCGGCTCTCTGCGGGGAGCGGGTGATACCCGGTTCGTCATGATCGCGACGATGATCGGCATGTGGGGCGTACGGATTCCCCTGGCCATCGTGGCGGGCTACTGGCTTTCCATGGGCGTGTTGTACGTATGGCTGGCGATGATCGCCGACTGGACGGTACGCATGGCATTGATGCTCTGGCGACACCGTTCGGAGCGGTGGAGAAGCATTCAGGTGCTCCGGTCCTCTCCCACCTGAGGTATTCAGCTCTGGCCGTCCACTGCACATTCCGGCGGACGCACGGCCGGCCGCGTATCCTTCCCCGATCCGGCTCGTACTTCGATGCGGCCCACGGCCTTCACATTGGCGCAGAGATCGCCCAGACCAGGCGTCACCAAACGATAGGGACCACCTTTGCCGTCCGGAAGAGGCTGCCCATCAAGCTCGTATAACAACAGCCCGAAGTCCTGCGCCTGCTGTAGCGTGAGGGTCGCGGCATACTTGCCATCGACGGAGTGAAACGTCACGTGGTCGGCATCCACCGCAAGGGCCGGAATTTCCAACAGGCCCTTCACGCGGATGGCCCGACCCCGCATGGACGGCATCAACTCACTGATATCGTCCACCCTTTGCTCCCGCGGCAATTGCCCCAGCGCTGTTCTCGTCAATGAGACCGGCTGAACGACCGCGCCGTCGATGCGCACAATGCCCGGCCCTGACAGTTCCTTTTCAGTGATCGTCTTGACCATCGCCGTCAGCGCTTCATTCACCGGTGTGGGAAT
>CAADGJ010000387.1 GCA_900696505.1 uncultured Nitrosospira sp. | reverse complement strand
CGTGCGATCTTTGATGAATCGCTCCGCCTCTATCCCCCGGTGCCGGCCATCCAACGCAAAAGCATGACGCAGACCACGCTCGGCGGATTTACCCTCCCGGCCAATGCCATCGTCCTCGTCGGCTTATATAACCTGCACCGGCATCCGGCTTTTTGGGCAGACCCGGAACAGTTCCTGCCTGAACGTTGGCTGGACGGAGAACGGCCGCCTTCCCGCTGCGCCTACCTGCCCTTCGGCGTCGGACCGCGTGCCTGCGTGGGCACGCACTTCGCGACAGTAGAAGGCCCCCTGCTTTTGGCGCTGATCGGTCAACGCTATGATCCTCAGCTGGCGCAGGACCACGTCGAGCCCGAAGTCATGGTGACGTTGCGGCCGAAAAACGGCATCCGTATGACGCTTCAACAGCGGCATCAGTCTGTCGGCTCTGAATAAAGCGGGTGGAAGTTCCTCGGGAGCTCACTGAGTGGCAGTGGAGCCTGACGCAGATTGGAATCGGAAAAAACAGAAGGAATCCAGACCGAGGGAAGGAATTTGGTCGGGGCGAGAGGATTTGAACCTCCGACATCCTGCTCCCAAAGCAGGCGCGCTACCGAGCTGCGCTACGCCCCGACTGAGTGTTCCGCCATCGCTTGTTGCAGCAACGTCCTCGCTTGCGCAAAGGCGCGGGCCCGATGGCTGATTCGATTCTTGACCTCCGGCGGCAATTGTCCCAACGTCTGATTATACTCCGGCAGAATAAAGACCGGATCATACCCGAATCCGTTGGAGCCCACGACCGATTCGGCAATGGCCCCTTCCAACAGGCCCTTGGCCGACATGGTCTTGCCGCCAGGAAACGCGATAGCGGCAACGGTCACGAACCGGGCACCCCGTTGCGCAGGGGGAATGCCACTGAGCTCCTGCAATAACTTCCTGCAATTGTCTTCGTAGGTGGCATGCTCGCCGGCATATCGTGCAGCGAACGCTCCCGGCCGACCGCCCAGCGCATCGACCTCCAGCCCCGTATCGTCCGCGACCGCCGGCAATCCCGTGAAATGCGAGATCTCCACGGCCTTCTTCATGGCATTCGCTTCGCAGGTCTCACCGTCTTCCACCACTTCCGGAGCCTCGGGAAAATCATCGAGGGTCCGAATCGTGATGTCCAAGCCGCTCAGCAGCGCGACAAGTTCCTGCTTCTTATGCTGATTCCTCGTGGCCAGCACGATCTGCATGGTTAGCTCAAGGCGCCGATCAGCGACTTCTGCAAATCCACCAATTCCCGGATGGCGCCCCAACCCATATCGAGAAATTCATCCATATCTTTTTTGTTGAAGGGCGTGCGTTCGGCCGTTCCCTGCACTTCAACATATTGTCCCGCCCCGGTCATGACGAGATTCAAATCGACTTCGGCATGGGAGTCTTCTTCGTAGGCCAAATCCACCATCACCTGACCACCGACTTTCCCGATGCTAATGGCAGCCAAGTAGTCGGTCAACGGATTGACCTTGAGCAGATCCTTCTTTTTCAACACGGTGATGGCATCCGCCAAGGCGATGAATGATCCGGTGATCGAAGCGGTGCGAGTGCCGCCATCGGCCTGGATGACATCGCAATCGATCCAGATAGTTCGTTCACCCAACCGTCCGGTATCGATGACCGCGCGGAGAGCCCGTCCGACCAGGCGTTGAATCTCCAGCGTCCGGCCGCCCTGTTTCCCCTTGACCGATTCACGCGGCGACCGATCATGGGTGGCCCGTGGCAACATGGCATATTCGGCCGTCACCCACCCGGTGCCCTTTCCTTTGAGAAAGGGCGGGACTTTCTCCTCGACCGACGCGGTGCAAATCACCTTGGTGTCGCCCATTTCGATCAGGACGGAGCCTTCAGCATGCTTCGTAAAATTGCGCGTCACTTTGACGGGGCGGATTTGATCCCGTCGCCGCCCATCAATTCGCCCCAATCCTGCCCCGCTCGTCATTCAGTCGCGCTCCTTCCTGCACGGCAATCCAAAGGAGCGGATTATAGTGAACGGTTCCTCAAAGAGCAAATCCCGACAGCCGAACGAGTCCACCGATTTCTCAAACTGCGTTTGAACTGGCATTCAGCAAGTGCGCCTGTATAATTCACCACAATGGCTGCATAGATTGGCTGTCCGTAAACGACACATTCCCGACGTCAGCCGACCGACCGGCGTCAGACTTGACGGCCACGCCCTTACCGCCGACTAGGATCCTGTCCGGATCTGGATCAGTCCTGCTCATTGTTGGGCCATTCAATGTACTTCTGCAGCCGACGGCAGGGAGGTTGTATTGGCACAAAAGGTGCAAAATTCAGGAACCAGCTACCATGACTTCAGAATGAGTTGGTAAAAACCGATACTGATTCTATCCCTGATTCAGCAGCACTTGACCTTAACCCGCGAGTGAGCCGTATGAGCATCCCGAGCGTCAGTGAAGTGACCACGCAACAATCCATTCTTGAAAACCGCCACATCCTGATTGTGGACGACGAAGAACCCATTCGCCGCCTGTTAGGTTATTTGCTCGAGCCGCATGGCTACCAGGTGACCCTGGCCGGTGAGGCTCGCGAAGCCCGTCAACGGATGGAGGACGGGTACTACGCCATGGTGTTGTGCGATGTGAACATGCCTGGCGAATCGGGCATGGATCTCATTCGCCACATTTTGACTCAATATCCCAACACGGCCGTCATCATGATCACCGGGCTCGACAGCCCGGTCCTGGCCAATGCCGCCCTGGATATGGGCGCCTTCGGATACATCATCAAGCCCTTCGAGGCGAACGAAGTCCTGATCAACGTGGCAAATGCGTTACGCCGTCGCAAGTTGGAAATCGAAAATGCCATGCATCGGGAAAATCTTGAAGAGGTCGTCCGGACCAGGACGATTGCGCTGCAACAGGCATTGGAATGGCTGGAGCGGAGCGAAAAGGAACTGCGGCTCTCCCGCGAAGAAACTATTCAACGACTCGCCATCGCCGCTGAATATCGTGACAGCTCGACCGCACAGCATATCCAACGGATGAGCCACTACTGCGAGTTGTTGGCGCGCCGGTACGGATTGTCGCCCGATCGATGCGATCTCATCCGCACCGCCAGCCCCATGCATGATATCGGCAAGATCGGCACCCCGGACCATGTCCTGCTCAAGCCCGGGAAATTCACGCCGGAGGAATTCAAAGTCATCACGCAACATACAGAAATCGGCTACAGGATTCTGGCCGGGTCGGACTCAGACCTTCTGAAGGTCGCCGCGCTCATCGCCTGGACCCATCACGAGCGGTACGACGGCACGGGCTATCCTCGCGGGATCAAGGGGGAGGAGATTCCACTCGAAGGCAGGATCGTCGCAATCGCGGATAACTTCGATGCCCTCACCACGCAGCGGGTGTATAAGCCGGCGTTTGATTTCGACCACGCAAAGGAACTGATGCTGAAGGAACGGGGCAAACATTTTGATCCCGACCTGCTCGATATCTTTTTCGAATCCATGGCTGACGTCAAACGGATTTTCGATCAATTCGCTGATCCGAGCTGGCTGTCCTCCTCCCGGCATCGTGCCATCACTCATGACCAGGGGGAAGCCGTATGAAGCGGACGTCACGAAACTGGATCGCCTATCTGTGTGAGAATCTGGCCTCCTCCGGCATGATGCCGACGTGGGAAGCCGCCACCTACCTGACCGATAATCTGTTCGGGGACAAGCCCAACCCGCGACTCTTGCGCACGACGTGCCCGTACGAGGATACGACGCACTTGCTCCAGCGGTTGTACCAGCCGCTCGTCGCCGCGGCCACACGTGATATGCCGCTGCCAGCGGCCGCCATGATCCACGTGTTCACGGATATCAGCCTCACGGGAAAATCGGCCGTATTGGTAGTGTATTTCCCCGGCCCCACTCAGCCGCATCAGCTCCTGTTGCTGGATGCCGCTAAAGCCTGGGAACTGGTGTTTGAGAATTCAGACGAGTTCAATACCTGGGCGGAAGCACGTTACCATTCGATCAAGGCGGCGCTTGCCAAGATCTTAAGCGGCGTAGCCCCCTCCCCGACTTTGCCCGCATCTCTCGAAGCCGTCAAAAACTGACCATGACCGGCGAGTGAGCCGGCCCTGTCTTGGGCCGAGGCGTACGCTGAGAGTAGGTTCAACCTGTGCGTGAGGCAAGAACGAATCTGCAACTCTTCCATTATCCTGCTATGCGTCGTAGTTGAGATTCGGCGCCAACCACCGCTCCACCTCGCCCACAGAAAGCTTCTTCCGCGCCGCATAGTCTTCCACCTGATCGCGGTTGATTTTCCCCACGGCAAAATACTTGGCCCCAGGGTGCGCAAAGTAGAGACCGCTGACAGCTGCCGCCGGTAACATGGCATAGGACTCCGTCAACGTCACACCCGACTGCGATTCAGCCTGCAGGAGATCGAACAGGATTCGCTTTTCCGTGTGGTCGGGACAAGCCGGGTACCCTGGCGCCGGACGAATGCCGCGGTACCGCTCCCGAATCATATCCTCGTTGGTCAGGGTCTCGGCTTTCCCGTATCCCCATTCACGGCGAACCTGCTTGTGCAGCCATTCGGCGAACGCTTCCGCCAATCGATCGGCCAGCGCCTTCACCATGATGGAGTTGTAGTCATCGTGGTCCTTCTCATACTTCGCACAGAGCGCTTCCACACCGATGCCTGCCGTCACCACAAAAGCCCCCACGTAGTCGCCACGGCCAGAATCCTTGGGGGCAACATAGTCGGCCAGGGCCAGGTTGAACTGATCGGCCGGTTTCTCCGTTTGTTGCCGGAGTGTATGAAAGGTGGTGAGGACATCACGGCGATCGCCATTCCGATACAATTCGATATCATCGCCGACGCTATTGGCCGGGAACAATCCATAGACTCCACGCGCCGTGAGTAATTCGCCGCGGATGATCTCCTCCAGCAATGCCTGGGCATCGGCCAGCAGTTCCTTGGCCTTCGGGCCGACAGTGGCGTCTTCCAATATCTCGGGATACCGGCCGCGCAATTCCCACGTGTGAAAGAACGGAGTCCAGTCGATGAAGGGCACCAGCTCGCGCAACGGCATACGATCGATCTGCCGCAGTCCGGTGAACGAGGGCGTGGGAATGTCGGCTGAAGCCCAATCGGTCGGCATCCGGTGGGTTCGCGCGGCCTCCACGGTGCGGAGTGCCTTGCTCCCTCGGTCCTGATGCGCCTGGCGGATGCGATCGTAATCCGCGCGAATGGAAGCAGAAAATTCCTGTTCCTGCTGCTTGTTGATCAGGCTTCCCACCACCCCGACGGCGCGCGATGCGTCCAGCACATGCACCGTCGTATTGGCGTAGGACGGCGCGATTTTCACAGCTGTGTGGGCCTTACTGGTCGTGGCACCGCCAATGAGCAATGGCACCGTGAATCCCTGGCGCGTCATCTCCTTGGCCACATGCACCATTTCATCCAATGATGGCGTGATCAATCCGCTCAGGCCCACCATGTCCACCTGCTGTTCACGAGCGGTCTCCAGAATTTTTTCGCAGGACACCATGACGCCAAGGTCGATGACCTCGTAGTTGTTGCACCCCAATACCACCCCCACAATGTTCTTGCCGATATCGTGCACGTCGCCCTTGACGGTCGCGAGTAACACCTTGCCGTTGGCGCGGGAGGTGCCCAATCGCTGTTTTTCTGCCTCCATGAAAGGCATTAGGTACGCGACAGCTTTCTTCATGACCCGGGCGCTTTTCACCACTTGCGGCAAAAACATTTTCCCTGATCCGAAGAGATCGCCAACGATGTTCATGCCGGCCATCAGCGGCCCTTCGATGACATCGAGCGGCCGAGCGGATTTCTGCCGCGCCTCCTCAACATCCTGATCGATGTAGTCCGTCAGTCCCTTCACCAGCGCATGGGCCAAACGCTCCTCAACCGGCCGCTGGCGCCACTCATCATCTTTCACCGCCGCTTTGCCCTTTTGCTTGACCGTGTCCGCAAACGTCACCAGCCGTTCAGTCGCGTCGGGACGTCGATTCAACAGCACGTCCTCTACCAGCGCGAGCAGGTCCTTCGGAATTTCTTCATACACGGCCAGCTGACCGGCGTTGACGATGCCCATATCCAGGCCGGCCTGAATCGCATGGTAGAGAAACGCGGCATGCATCGCCTCGCGCACCACGTTGTTGCCGCGGAATGAAAAGGAGATATTGCTGACGCCGCCGCTGACCTTGGCCAGCGGGAGATGCGCCTTGATCCAGCGCGTCGCTTCGATGAAATCGACGGCATAATTGTTGTGTTCTTCCAATCCGGTCGCGACCGTGAGGATATTCGGATCGAAAATAATGTCCTGCGGCGGAACACCGACCTGTTCTGTCAGCAGTCGATAGGAGCGCTCGCAGATCTCGATGCGCCGCGCGACCGAGTCGGCTTGGCCACGCTCGTCGAACGCCATGACGACAATCGCCGCGCCATAGCGCCGGATGAGGCGCGCCTGCTCCAAAAACTTGGTCTCGCCTTCTTTCAAACTGATGGAATTGACGATGCCTTTCCCTTGAATGTTGCGGAGCCCTTCTTCGATGACCTCCCACTTGGAGCTGTCGACCATGATCGGCACGCGCGCAATGTCCGACTCGGCGGCCAGGAGACGCAGGAACTTCTGCATCGCCGCCTTGGAGTCCAACAGGCCCTCATCCATGTTGATATCGATAATCTGCGCCCCGCCTTCCACCTGCTGGCGCGCCACGGTCAGGGCCTTGTCGTAGTCGCCGGCCAGAATCAATTTCGAAAAGGCGGGTGATCCCGTAATGTTGGTACGCTCGCCGACGTTCACAAAGTTCGATTCCGGTCGCACGGTGAGCGCTTCGAGGCCACTGAGACGTAAAAACGGCTCGACCTTGGCCGGCCGACGGGGCGACACCCCGCGCACCGCTTCCGCAATAGTGTGAATATGGTCAGGCGTGGTCCCGCAACAGCCCCCGACGATATTGAGCCACCCGTTCTGCGCCCATTCACGCAGTTGAGGGGCCAGCGACTCAGGGGTTTCGGGAAAGCCTGTCGGCAACAACGGATTGGGCAAGCCGGCATTCGGATGGCTGCTGACAAAAATCGGCGCGAGTTGCGACAGCTCTTCGATCAAGGGCCGCATTTCTTTCGGCCCTAGCGCGCAGTTCATGCCCACACTCAGCAGCGGCACATGCGAAATGGAATTCCAGAACCCTTCAACCGTCTGTCCCGAGAAGCCGCGATTGCTCCCGGCCTGGATAAATGTGACCGACGCCATGATCGGGACCTGCCGGGCACCTTCTGCGAAAAGTTGCTGAATCGCAAAAAAGGCTGCCTTCGCATTCAGCGTGTCGAAGATCGTTTCGACGAGCAGCAGGTCGACCCCGCCGTCCAGCAGACCGCGTACCTGCTCGCCATAGGCCTGCACCAATTCCGGATAGGTGGTCCCGCGTGCTGCTGCGTCATTGGAGTCCGTCGACACCGACGAGGTCTTTGTGGTCGGCCCGATCGCGCCCGCCACGAAACAGCGCCGCGCAGGCTGCGCCTTCACGACCTGAGCGACCGCCCGCTTGGCACATTCCGCTCCGGCTTTGGACAACTCATAGCCAAGATCTTCCATTCCGTAGTCGGCCAGTGACACGGATTGAGAATTGAAGGTATTGGTTTCGACAATGTCCGCCCCGGCTTCGAGATACTGCCGATGAATGGCCTCAATGACACTCGGTTGAGTGACGTTCAGCAGGTCATTGTGTCCCTTGAGGTCTTTTTTCCAATCCTTGAACCGCTCTCCGCGAAACGCGGCTTCGTCCAGTTTATGGCGCTGGATCATGGTCCCCATGGCCCCGTCGAGGATCAGGATACGTTCACGGAGCAGCTCTCGAATGTCGTGTACCGGCATGACTACCTATGTCTTTCTGTCGCCGACTTCAGGCGTGCGGCGACTCGGGCGATGACTGCCATTGAGCGGGCATCATATCGGGAACGGACTTTTTTCAGCAAGCCATGACGGGCTCTCCGCCTTGACAATGACTACCCCGGCCGATACGATGCCACACAGTGTCTGGGCCGAGCCTGAGTCGATTGTATGGCGCATCAGACAGTCACCCGCCTCATTATTTGTTGCCTTCTTTTCTTCAGCCTCCTCGGACCGGAATGCCCTTCCCTATGGGCCGGCCCGTATTTTGAGGACGGCTATCTCGGGCTGACTCAAACCGAATTACACGCCAAACTCGGGCTGCCCCAGGCCGTACGGGACCGCAAATCCGCCTTGCGCGTCTTCACCTATTACCCCATCAGCGACTGGGAGCAATACTTCAAGAAAGTCGTCTCCCCTGAAAACGGCGAAGATGTCTACACCTTCAAGCGGGACGGCATCGATATCCGGTATTCCTTCAGTTTTACGTTTGATCCCAACGATCATAACGAACAGCGGCCTCTGTTTGTCCGCCTCGTCGATATCGAATTCTCTCCGCCGGTGGCCTTGAGCAGGATTCCTCAACTCGTTCCTGAATTCAGACCAACGGAGGACGCCTCCGCGCCGGTGTTCCGCTCCAACATCATGTTGTTGTTTTTTTCGGGGAGCCCGTCGGCCGATGCGCGGTTCATTGTGCGGGAGAAAGGAAAGGATGCACTCGACTGGTCACTCGCCTTCCAGATGTTCGCCTTACAAGGTCTGTCGGATCCACTGACCTCAAAAGCGCTGATCGACCGCCTGGAAATCAGTACCCAAAGCCTGGCTCTGGTCAAACTGCGCCAGCGCAACACCCACGAACCGGTCCTGAATCCCTACTCCAAGGCCTTCTCACAGCAGCCACCGCCCGCGCCTGCTGTGAAAAAGATTCCGGTACCCACTTACGCTGAGTAGCACGCGTGTCAGGGAGCTGGTTGCTCGGCCGGCTCCAACTGGCTGGCCGTGCGTTCTCCCTGTGCGCGATAACTTTTCTCGGTCTGGCTTCGCATCCGTCCCAACATATTGTCCACCGGCTGACCTGTCCCCTGTTGAGGAGGTCCGGCAAGCGCCTCGAGAGACGGCGCGTCGATCGCCAGGACCTGGTAGAGAGCGGACAGTCCCACCACTACCAGCAACACCTTACAGAGAATCCTGATCGCGGGATTGGCGCTCAAAAAAATGAACAGCAGCAGGATCAGGGAAGAAACGCCTGCCACAATCACGACGGCGGTTTGATAGGCTGTCAGCCCTTTGATCGTTCGAGAACCGACTTTTGCCGCCACGGCACTGAGGACATCCCCGATCACGCCTGAGGACGTAGAGAGCGTATTGCCGGGAGTAGCCGGTGCGGGCACAGGAGCTGGACCAGGCGAGTCCGTATCAGTCATGGTTCGCACCCGTCCCCGATAGGCAGCCGGTACCTGGTCGAGATTGTCGGTCAAGACGGCTTGGCCCTTGGCATCAGTATAGACGTAGAGAGAGCCCGCCTCGGCCTCAATCGCGACATATCCCAGGAAACAAAGGCCCAGTGCAGTCACCCACGCCCACACCCGGTCCCGCCTCCAGCCGCCACGCCCCATTTTTCGCCCTCCTTCGGTCCTCCGTTAAGCATAGCAGGTCGAAACCGGGGTACAGG
>CAADGJ010000386.1 GCA_900696505.1 uncultured Nitrosospira sp. | reverse complement strand
CAGCCTCTTTCATGGCGGTGATGTCCTCGCAGACAATCAGCACCACGGGGGCTTGTTCGTGTCCCCGCACGGCCTGGGCGGTTTCTCTCACCCAGATCACGTGGCCATCTTTTCGGACTTTGCGAAGCTCCCAGCGCTTCGGTTTTCCCACTTCGGACAGGCAGTCGGACAGATTTTGTAAAACGGCCTGTTGATCCTCCGGATGGAACACATTGAGGACGGAGGTCCCGACCAGATCCTGCACCTCGTAGCCCAACCGTTCGGCTCCGAAGCGATTGACGGAGAGCACGGTGCCAACGGCATCGACCATGAAATACATAGACGGGTTGTCGTCGAAGAGGACCCGATAGCGTCGTTCGCTAGCGATCAATTCCGCCTCGATCCGTTTCTGCTCGGTGATATCCTCAGCAAACCCCACGATGCGATAGACCTGATTCGAGGCGTCACGGATCGGATAGGCGCGATCCCAGATCCATCGCATGGATCCGTCCGGACGCAGGATGCGGTAGGTTTCGTTGTACACGTCCAATGTTTGTCGGCTTATGGCGGCTTCTTCGATTCGAGGCCGATCTTCAGGGTGAATGGCATCCAACCAGGACGTGGGATGGGCGTAAAGACTATCGCAGGAGCGACCCCAGATTTCCTCATACCCGGGGCTGATATACACAACATGCGATTTTTCTGGATTCGTGATCCAGAACACCTCTCGGATATGTTCCGCCAGTTGACGAAACCGCTCCTGGCTTTCCTCGACTGCGCGCTCAGCCTCTTTGCGTTCGGAGATATCGCGAAACACCACGACCGCGCCTGCTGTGCGTCCCTTTTCGATGATCGGCGTACTGACGTATTCCACAGGCACGGGGTGACCGTCCTTTCGCCAGAAAACGTCGGCCGAGACGCGATGCACCAGTCCGTCGTGCAATGCGGCATAGATGGGGCACTCACCTGACGGATAGGGGCTGCCGTCGGATCGAGAATGATGAAGCAGGCCATGCATCGGCCGGTCGATCAGTTCGAACGGTTCGTAGCCGAGGAGTTCGGCGGCTGTCGGATTCACAAACGTCGTGATTCCGTCGCGATCCAGGCCATAGATGCCTTCGCCGGCCTGAGTGAGGATGACCTCATGGAGATGCCGCAGGCGGTCAAGAATTTCCTCGGCGCGGCGTCGTTGTGTAATGTCGCGGATGATGCCGCTGTAAAATACGGCTTCGTCGCTTTTCCACATGGCCAGTGAGAGTTCCAGAGGAAACTCGCTCCCGTCCTTCCGCAATCCTTCGAGTTCGACGAGGCGGCCGATGAGGCGGGATTCCCCCGTGTCTCGGACCCGCGCCAGCCCCCGTTCGTGAGCGGCGCGATGCCGGGGTGGCATCAGGATGCTGAGGGACTGTCCGCGGACTTCTTCATCCGTGTATCCGAACAGGTGCGAAGCCGCGCGATTCCAGGAAAGAATATGACCATTGTGATCGGCGAGGACGATGGAGTCGGTCGCCGCTTCGACGAGCGAACGAAATCGTGCTTCGCTCTCATGCAGGGCATGCTCGGCATGTTCAGCCTTGACGGCCAGGGCCTGGACACCCACTGCCCGTTGCAGGACCGCGCGTAGTTCATCTCGATTGTAGGGTTTTGTCAGGTAGGCGAAGGCACCTTGTGTCAGCGAGCCGACTGTGCGGTCGGTGCTGGTATAAGCCGTAAGGATGATCACCGGCAGTTGCGGCTGTTGTTGGTGGAGCGTGAGCAGAACGGAAGAGCCATCTCCGTCCGGCAGGCCCAGATCGAGTAATACCGCATTGTAGTGATGGGCGTGGGCTTGGGCGAGCGCTTCCGCGCAAGTCATGGCGACGTTCACTTGATACCCGTCGTGGTCGAGGAAATCCTGAAGCCCAAGCGCAATATCAGGATCGTCGTCCACAACCAGGATGGAATGAGTCAGTGTTGCCGGTGCCATTGCATCCTCCCGAGTGTCGTCGGGCACAGGTTAAAACCGAAGCGTCAGCCAACCCATCACCCGCCGGCCGATCAAGTCGCCCAGGGGGTGTTCCTTGTGTTCGTCATTGAGCGCGTTGAAGACCGAGATCGCTACCTCCGCATCACGCATATACCCGGCCGCCGCCTTCTGCTGCCAGAATCGATATCCGGCCCGCAGATTGAGGAGGTTGTAGCTGCCCACCTGGCTTCCAGGCACCGTGATGCCGGCTCCCGGAATAGTGCCGAGTTGAGCGAAGCTTTGTGCAAGCGGATAAGTGGCCGCGCCGACGTAGTAATAACTGAGCTCCCCGCTCAGACCGTTATCCCATTCGGTGCGGACCCCTGCGCTTACCTTCGATCGCGGCGCGCCCCGGCGGACTGTCCCGGTGAAGGACTGGCCGATGTCCTCATACGCATAGTTGGCGAATCCGCTTAACCAGCGATTGGCCAGAACCTCGATGCCGGCTTCGCCCCCATAGATGTCGGCGGATCCGGGATCGTTCACAAACTCAGAAGACCCGCTCGCGGTGATTCGGCTGCCGATGAGGTCTGAGACGTGGTTATAAAATAGATCCGCCCGGACGCGTATGCGGTGTTTCCAGTACCAACCCTGATACCCGGCCTCATACGAAATGATCCGTTCAGGAGCGAGGCCGGTCGAGCCCGTCACCGGCACGGTTGAAGAGATCGACGAAGGTAATGGGAAGGGTAGGCCGGTCGGGATATTCGTCGTGACTCGTTGGTCCTGATGGGATTCGAACAGCGTGGGAGGACGATAGGCCGCCGATCCCGAGAGATGAAAGGTGTGCCCCTCTACCGGTTGATACAACAGGGTGAGGCGAGGACTCCAGGTGCCGTTGATCTGACTGTGGAGATCATATCGGATACCGGCGACGACGGTAATCTCGGAGGAGGCCCGCCATTCGTCCTGCAAGAACAACCCGAGCCGGTTTTCCCTGCTGAATTGATCGATGGCCGGACTCGAAAGCGAATTGTGCCGGTAGTTCGCACCATAGAGGAGGCGATTGGCCGCACCCATATCCCATGCATGTTGCACATCCACATTGTACGTGTTGCCTGAAAACGGATTGGTCGATACGCCGTTACGATCTGTTACGCTGAGAAGGCCGGCCAATTGGGGAAGAGGGTTGATGGTGGCATGGTCTGTATACCCGGACCACCATGCACGAAAGAGGAAGGCGCCGTGCTCGTAGACCGCATTGGCGTACCCAAAGGAAGGGCGAATGGAATTGCTGGTGACTTCACCGACTTGCCCGTCGTACCGATTCGTTTCGACGAGCCCTCCAGAGAGTTGCAGCTTCGACGTCGAGGACAACGCATAGTCCGTCTGGACATTGAATTTGTGCGCGCGAAACGCAAGCGCGTCGCCGTCTCTCCATTGCTGGGTTTGATCGCGACCGATAGAGAGTCGATAGCCGAACTTGCCGACTGTACCCGCCTGGACGGCCGCGCTGCTGATGGTGCCTTGCTCCCCTCCGCCGAATTGAAAGGTGGTTCCTTTCATCTCTTCCGGTGACTTAGTGATGATGTTGATGACCCCATCGAAGGCGTTAAATCCATACATGGCCGACGCGGGGCCTTTCAGCACTTCAATGCGCTTGATCTCCGGGAGTGTAATGGGAAGGGATTTCCAGAAGACGTTGCCTTGCACATCGAGGTAGATCGAACGTCCGTCGACCATGACCAGCATCTTGTTTGCGAAGGGCTGATTGTCACCTCGCGCACTGACGTTGAAATCGGCGCCGGTCATTTGCATGACTTCCAAACCCGGGATTCGACGGAGCACGGTTGGGAGATCAGTGGCGCCGGATTGCCGGATGTCCTCATCCGTGACGACGTAGACGTTTGACGGTGCCTGCGAAATGGGTTGTTCGTACCGTGATGCAATGCTCACGGTTTCCTCTTCTTTCAGCAGCTCCAGATCGTTATTGGCGGGAACGGCCAGGGAATCCTCGCCCCGGATGGCCGGAGGTTCGGCGGCAGCGAACTGACTGATGCTCACCGTCATGAATGCCGCGACCATCGTCTGCCACACTCCCTTGGATTCAGCATGCATAACTCAATACCGTAAGGTGAGCCAACCCATGACTCGGCTTCCCAGCGTGTCTCCCAACGGATGTTCCTTGTGGCGGTCGTTCAGGGCGTTATAGACGGCAATGGCGACCTCGGCTTTGTCATGCCAGAATCGGTAGCCGCCGCGGAGGTTCATCAAGGTATAGCTATCGACGTTGGGGCTGACCGGAGCGGGTAGGACCGGAGCGAGGGCGGTAAACAATTCAATCAGGGGGTAGGTGGCGCCTGCGACGTAATGCACCGCAATTTCACCATTGAGCCCATTGTCCCAGTCGCCACGCAACCCCACATTGGCTTTCCAGTCTGGTCCGCCTCGACGTGAGACGCCGGTAAAGGTCTGCCCGATCTTTTGGTAAGACACGTTGGCAAAGCCGCTCAACCATCTCGTCGCCAGAAAT
>CAADGJ010000385.1 GCA_900696505.1 uncultured Nitrosospira sp. | reverse complement strand
GAACGGCGTCTGCTGGAAGAGCAAATTCACCGCTACACCACGCGACTCGAGCAGGCAGTCAATGAGCGGACCCAACAGCTGGTGGCCTCGCAGGAGCGGTATAAAGCGCTCTTTGATCTCGTGGCCGATTCTGTGTTCATGGTGGGCGAAGACGGCGTGATTGTCGCAGTCAACAAGCGTGAAGAGCAGGCGCTCGGGTATTCCGAACAACAGGTCGTAGGGCACAGCATTCTCGACGTCATCCTGCCGGCTCATCACGAGGACATGCGTTCGCTGTTGGCGAAGATCCACTCCGGCGAACGGCAAGTGCCCACGCAGGAAATCACGGTCCGTGATGCCGGCGGCAAGGAAACGCCGGTGGAGATGGATGTGATCCTGGTACGCGGCAGCGATCACACGTGGGTGATGGTGCAGCTGCGTGACATTACGGATCGAAAGCGCCTTGAACGCCAGATGCACACCTACCAGCAGGAGCTGGAAGCCAAGGTCAGCGAACGCACCCGTGAGATCGAAGAGACCAAGCAGTATCTGGAGAACCTGCTGGAAAATGCCAATGACGTCATTTATACCCTCGATAGTGAGCAGTGCTTTACCTATGTCAACAGCAAGGTATTGGCCTGGGGGTACGCGAAGGAAGATTTGCTGGGACGGCCATATTTGGGGCTGTTGTCGAAACGTCATCGTGGGCGCCGGTTAAAATCGACGTTGGATATCGGCGTGAAGCAGGTCTATGAGGTCGAAGTCCTCACGAAATCCGGCGAGCCCCGTTCTGTCATGGTCAGCGTATCGCCGCTGCATGGAGTCGATGGCGAGATTTTGGGGGTCCTGGGGATTGCTCGCGACATGACCGACACCAAGAAACTCGAGCAACAAATCAGAAACTCTGAAAAGCTGGCATCCGTGGGCAAGTTGGCGGCAGGGGTGGCCCACGAGATCAACAACCCGTTAGGTGGTATCCTGAACTGTCTCTACAATATGCGTAAGGGCACGCTGTCTCCGTCACGCCAGGAAGAATATCTCGCGTCGATGGAAGATGGATTGCGTCGCGTACAGCGGATCGTCCGGCAACTCCTCGACTTTTCCCAACAGCACAATCCGGAGCTGGCACTGGCGGATATCAATCAGGTCGTCAACCGCGTGTTGTTGTTAACCGACCACCTGTTCGTGCCTCATCGGGTGCAGCTGGAGACGGACTTAGCCGTCGACATGCCGGAAATCATGATCGATCGGCATATGATGGAACAGGTGTTAATGAATCTCGTTTTGAACGCCATTCAGGCCATGCGAAACGGCGGGGTACTGACCATTCGCACGACGGTCAAAGAGGCTCATTGTCTCGTGCGCGTCCAGGATTCCGGGTGCGGCATTTCTTCGTCCGTTCTGCCGCGCATTTTCGACCCGTTTTTCACCACGAAAAACGAAGGTGAAGGGACCGGGCTTGGTTTGTCGGTGAGTTTAGGCATCGTCGAGCGGCACGGTGGGCGGATTGTGGTGGAGAGTGAAGTGGGAAAGGGCACGACCTTTACAGTGTCGATTCCTCTCTCGACCGAACGCTACGCCATTGGGAGGTTTTCGTGAAGGGGCTCAAGCTTTTCATTGTCGATGATGAACCGCTGATGCGGCTCTCTATGCAGGATGCACTGGAAGGGGTCGGGTGCGAGGTCATGGCCGCCGCGACCGGCACGGAAGGGGTGGCCGTCCTGAGCACCCGCCAGTTTGATATCGTGATTACCGACTTGCGTCTCCCGGGCGCTGACGGCTTGACGATTTTGAAGATCTGTAAAGAACGGAGTCCCACAACCGAAGTCATTTTGATTACGGCTCACGGATCAGTGGACACGGCGGTGGGGGCCATCAAGCTTGGCGCGTACGATTACATTACCAAGCCGTTTCAGATGGACGAATTGCTGCTGATCGTCGAGCGCGTCGGCAAAATTATCGGGTTGCGGCGGGAAAACCTCGAACTGAAAGAAGTGTTGGAGGATCGTTTCAGTTTCGGTGGCATCCACGGGCGCAACCATCAGATGCGGGCGCTGTTGGACAAGATCAAGCTCATCGCGGCCGCCGATTCGCCGGTTTCTCTTGTCGGCGAACGTGGAACGGGGAAAGAGTTGGTGGCACACACCATCCATTTAAACAGCCCCAGGCGCGATCAGCCCTTGATCAAAATGTGTTGTGCCGACCTTCCGGATCATCTGCTGGAGGCGGAGCTCTTCGGCCATGAAAAGGGGGCGGTACCCGGTGCCTCGCGGCAGCGACGGGGACGGTTCGAACTCGCACATAAAGGGACCCTGCTGCTCGACGACGTCGATTCGCTGTCTCCTCTCCTCCAGAGCAAGGTACGGCGGGTCCTGCAGGAACGGAAGTTTGAGCGTGTCGGAGGGCGTGAATCGATCGAGCTCGATGTTCGAATCCTGTGCGCCTCGCGGCAGGATTTGAAGGAGGCGGTAGCGCAGGGACGGTTCCGTCAGGACCTCTGTGATCACCTTGCTGCCGTTCAGGTGGTTGTGCCGCCTTTGCGCGAGCGTCGGGAAGATGTGCTGGTCATTGCCGAGCACGTTCTTGAGCTGCGATCAAAAAGCCTCAATAAATCCCCCAAGGGGTTTTCTCAGCCCAGTTGCGACTTGCTTCTACACTATTCTTTCCCGGGCAATGTCGGCGAGTTAGAGCAGATGGTGGAGCGGGCGGTGACCTTGGGGCGAAACGGGGAGCCTTTGCAGCCCTGGGACCTTTGTGGATTCCAAAGCTGCCCGTATCTCGGTGGTGCACCTCAGGCGACATGCGGGTTTTGCGACGAGGGCCTGTCTGCAAAGGCTGACGAACCTGCGGCACAGGCCGCTACCACATTGGCGACGGCGCGGGAAGCCTTTGAAAAGGACTACATTGAAACGGTGTTGAAGCAGGTAGACGGCAGTCGCACAAGCGCAGCTGCGGTATTGGGATTGTCCAGGAAGGCCCTGTGGGACAAGTGCAAGCGGTATGGCATCTCCTCCGCCAAGGGTGAGGCGGAGGAGAGAGACGAGTAAATTACTCTGCCGGCTCTTGACCGCCTTCCCACAGTTTCACGGTGCGATCCCAGGAAGCGCTGGCCAGTCGCAGTCCATCAGGCGAAAGAGCCACTCCGCGCACGGGGCCGGTGTGAGTGTTATCAGTCCGGAAGTTCCGGCCTGTGGCGATGTCCCAGAACCGGATCGTGTTGTCGTCACCGGAGCTAATCAGGACTTTCCCGTCCGGTGACACGGTCAGGGAGCGCACCCAGCCATTGTGTCCGCGCAGGACGCGGAGTTCGTTCATGGTCGGCATTTCAAAAAACCGGATGGTATTGTCCCGGCTGCCGGTAATCAGGATCTTGGCATCGGGCGTAAAGGTCATCGCCCCGATCCAGAACTCCATCGGTTTTTGAAATCCGCCGTCATCCTCGATGAAGAAGCCGCGCGTTTCCGTCGAATCTTCAGCCGTTTCCTCCCAATGTCCATTATGGAGGATTTTTTCTTCGCCGCTCGGCAACACTTCCCAGATGCGAATTTTGCCGATGTCGGAGCCACTCGCGAGGTGCACGCCATCCGGTGAGAAGGCCACGCAGACCGACCAATGGTGGTCGTATTGATCCTTGCCCAGAAGCGTCATGAGATCGGTTCCGGTCGTGACTTCCCAGATCTTGATGTCTTTATTGTGGCTGCCGCGGGCCAGCATGAGGCCATCGGGGGACAATGACAAACTGCACACATTGTGATCATAGCGAGTAAACAAGAGCTTGGTCGGCTCCCCGGTTTTCGGGTTCCACAGGCGAATCGTCCGGTCTTCGCTCCCTGAGGCCAGCGTACGGCCATCCGGCGTGAAGACCAGGGCTCGAATATCGGCCGTATGGCCGCGCAACGAGCGCAGAAGACGTCCGGTTTCAATGTCCCAAATTCGAACGTAACGATCCACGCCGCCACTGACGATCGTCTGACCGTCCGGTGCATAGGCGACAGTCCACACGCCATGCGAATGTCCGCGGAAGGTTTTGAGTTCCCGGAAGCCTGTTTTCCAATACGCTAAATGGTCGATAGCCGGTGCTTGAGCACTTGCCCCTTGTGTGGGCGCCGGTGCGGCCGAAGGAATTGTCGGGGGCGTGGTCGTTGAATTGCTCATAAAAGTTTGTGCCTCGTCCCTGGTGTGACCGAGGGCCATCTAGCCCCGGCCAGCCCTCCGCGGTTTGCAAAAAACGCCGAGGGGTTTGTATAATCGGCGGTCGTTTTGAGGATCGTAAGAGAAGGACCGTGAGCAAGTCAAGCACAGTGCTTACGCATGGTTTCTCCCTTCACTGTAACGGAAAATGTGAGGTCTTATGACTACCGGAGTAGAAGTATCCAAGCCGTCCATGGAAATTCGATTTCAGCCGGCCTTACTGCAGGAAGTCATCGACTCCTTTATTGAAAAAACCGAGCGGGAAGGGGATCCGACCTACTACAAGGAATTTCACGAACTGGCCGATCCGATCTATGAGAAATTTACGCTGGATGATCGTGAAGCGGAGTTCAAGAAACTGTATCAATACTTATTCGGGATCTGGGGCTTTTCCGACATCATCCGTGACGCCTTCAACGAATTTCCCGACCTCAAGGCTCGAGTGGGAGTCGTCCTGGTCAAGGGTGTGCTGAAGGAGGATCAGGAGGGCGTCGACGTGCTTCGCAAATGGGGATCGGTCGAGCACGATCTGGCCAAGCAATTCGAGGAAAAGGGGCTGAAGGGCGTCGGGATTAAGCTGATTCCACGCCGCTTCTACGATCCCGCGCTGACTCGCTATTGCCGTCACGAACTGATGCATATCAACGATATGTTGGATCCGGCGTTTGGGTACGATCCTGACACCAGGGTTGGACAGAACCCCGGCGAGGAAACGCTCATTCTGCACCGCTACCGCATTCTTTGGAATATCAGTGTCGATAGCCGTCTGATTGCTGCGGGCAAGGAGCCGATGCTTCAAAAGGAGGATCGGTTCAAGGAATTCCGCTCCTGGTATCGCAAAATTCCCCCGGCTCAATTGAAGTCTGTGTTCGAAGGGTTGTGGCAGACGAGCTACTTCACCCATTCGGAACTGGTAGAGATGGCGACCGATACCCTCCGTATTTTGGATCGCGCCGTCGATGTCGAAGGGGGAGAAATCCCGGAGACCCAGAACAAGGTCATGTTAATGCCGGGGTTTCCCTGTCCCTTGTGCCGATTTCCGACGTATACCTGGGTCGAGGATATGGAGACGAAGTTGGAGCCATACATTTTGGACTTCATTCGTGAAAACCATCCTGGCTGGGACGTCGAGTACGGAGCCTGTGACCGTTGCGTGGAAGTCTATAAGTTGCGTGCCGACGGTGTCATGTAGTCGGGGTGCAACATGGCCGGTGATCCCAAATACGGGCGTCGTGATTTCCTGAAAGATTCTGTGGTCTCGGTGGCCAAGGCGGCGAGGGAATTTGCTATCCATAAGGATGCGCCTCGCGAACAGCCGGCAGCCCCCGTGCGGACAGACTGGTTGCGCCCTCCTGGTGCCGTCGACGAATCTACCTTCCTCGAACGCTGCACACGCTGCAGTGATTGCATCAAGGCCTGTCCTCCTGGGGCGATCGTAAGCGATCTCTCGAACGGAACTCCGGTGATTTTCGCCAATCAAGTCGCCTGCGAGCTCTGTGAGGATTTTCCCTGTATTGCCGCATGTGCGACGGATGCGCTCTTGCCGGTGGCTGATGTTGTCGAAGTGCGGATGGGCATCGCCACGGTGTCTCATCGTGTTTGTACGGCGGGGCAGGGATGCCACGCCTGCGTATCGAAGTGCCCTGTTGATGCCCTGTCTATGGATTTTCATGCGCTCCGTCTTGACGTGGAGCAGGCGCGCTGTGTTGGATGTGGTATGTGCGAGCAGATTTGTAAGACTGTCAATGACCGCATTGCGGTCAAAGTCGTCCCGGCCAGAAATCTTTCTGCGGGCAGTCTTAACTACTGAATCAGTCGTGTGTTAAGAAATGTCGAGGCATTCATCCATCATGTTATTTCATGAAACATCGGCACGGAAGCAATGGCAAAGGAGAGAGAGTTCATGCTTGACATCCCTCCCTCCTTTACCTATCATACGCCTCCTGTGCCGCAGGACTCAGATGTTGCGTAGTGTGCGCAAAAAATGCGCAACATGTTGAGGTGAGGAGCAAGATACGTATGACATCGAAACAAGTCGTGCAGCCCACCTCCCCGTCCTCCACCGCAATTGCTCCCCCCAAGGCAGTTCCGATCAAGGATTCGCCTGCTGTCGAGCGCGCGCTCAATCGCAGCAAGATATATTTGTTGTTCTCCTGGAGCCTGTTGTATCCGGAGGATGAGGAGTTTTTGGATTACCTGCAGTGTGGTGAGTTCGTCGAAGACGGACGCGCTGCGTTAGACGGGTTGCGGCTCGCGTTGGACGGCATCGGTGGCGATCGTGCCATTCAGAAGATTGCCCTGATGAAGAAGCAATTCGACCAGATCGAGAAGTTGGTGTCGGCGGAGTGCGTCAATTGGCAAATTGGCGATCTGCAGACCGAACACCGTCGGGTGTTCACCAATGTGATCACGCTGGATTGCCCGCCCTACGAAACCCTCTTTGGGAACGACCACGTGTTCGCGCAATCCCACGTCATGGGTGACATTGCGGGATTCTACAAAGCGTTTGGGGTGGAGCTTTCCAAGGATGTGCATGAACGTCTGGACCACCTCAGTGTCGAACTCGAATTCATGCATTTCCTGACGTATAAGGAATCCTATTCGCGTTGCCACGATGGAATCGATAAAACGGAAATCGTGGTCGATGCGCAAAAGAAGTTTGTGAAAAACCACATCGGCCGCTGGGTGCCGCTGTTCTGCCGGATGTTGGCAAAAAAATCAGACACCGGGCTGTTCAAGCTTATTGCCGACTGTATGTCGGAATGGATGGATTTTGAGGTCGCCTTCCTTGGGGTAACCGTGCAGCCATACTCCGAGGCGGACTATAGACCAGCTACCTTCAATGCTCCGGAAGGTCAAACCTACGAGTGCGGGGCGCAGGACAAGGGGAATGAGCTCAGTATGTTGCTGAGCGAAGTCGGCGCTGAGTCCTTCATGGACCAGAAGACAAAAG
>CAADGJ010000384.1 GCA_900696505.1 uncultured Nitrosospira sp. | reverse complement strand
TTCCGATTCTGCTCGGGCTCCTCGGTGCCCGCTGTTTCACTCCCATCCCCCTCACCATGCGACTCAGGAATGCGGGCAGCGGACTGGCGGCCATGGTGTTTTTGAGCGCGCTCTTGCACCTCGAAGTCACAGCGGTGCCTACGATTTCCAGCGGATGGGTCAATCGCGGCTTAGCCGGCGGGATCATCGGCCAGGTGTTGGCCGATGGAGTGCGCAGTTATTTCGCCACGACGGGCGCGCATATTGTGGTTCTCACGGGGTTGATGGTGGCCCTGCTCTTTACGGTGCCTGTGTCGCTAACGGCATTGCTGCAGAGGATTCCGGACTGGTGGATCGCCGCCCGTGAGCGGATGACGGGGCTCATGCCGGAGTGGCCGGTCAAGCAGGAAGAGCCGATGGCGCAACCGAAGCGGGCTCGTGTGAAAGTCGCACGCCCCGCACGTGAGATGGAAGAACCGGAACTCGACCGCGAAGTGCAGGTGGTGGCCGAGGCTGTTGAGCAAATCGCGGTCCCCATGATTCCTCCCAAAATTCAGCCGCCGATGAAAGTCGAGAAGCGTGCTACGCCTGAAGACGAACCGGCTGCGGCGGTGGCGACGAGTCCATCCGTGTCAGACGGATATGTGTTGCCGGATCCGCAAGAATTACTTAGTGATCCGTCCGGTCCTATCGCTCGCCTCAGCGACGATGAATTGAAACTTCAATCGGAGATCCTGACCAAGGCCTTGAAGAGTTTTGCGATCGAGGGACGCGTCACCGAAGTGCGTCCAGGGCCCGTCGTCACCATGTATGAGTTCGAGCCGGCGCCCGGCACCAAGGTCGCGCGCATCGTGAACCTGGCCGATGACCTGGCCCTTGCGCTTAAGGCGATCAGTTTGCGCATCGTGGCCCCCTTGCCTGGCAAGTCCGTCGTCGGCATTGAAGTGCCGAACCCGAACCGGGAGATGGTGTCCATGAAGGAGGTCGTCACCAGCGACGCTTTTTCACGCTCCCGCTCCAAACTGAGTCTGGCGCTCGGTAAAGATATTTTCGGCGGCGCAGTCTGTGCCGATCTGAAGACCATGCCGCATCTCCTGGTCGCGGGGGCCACCGGTGCCGGCAAGAGCGTCGGTCTCAATACGATGTTGCTCAGCATTCTGTTCAGTGCGCGGCCGGATGAAGTGAAGCTGCTCCTCATCGATCCTAAAATGCTGGAGTTCCAGAGTTACGACGGGATTCCGCATTTGCTGCGTCCCGTGATCACCGATCCCAAGTCCGCTGCGCGTGGCCTGGGATGGGTGGTTCAGGAAATGGAGCGGCGGTACAAGTTGCTGGCTGAAGCCGGCGTGCGCAGCATCGATGCCTATAATCGGCGGATTTCAGAGCTCCATGGGGCCGTGTCCGATGTCTGGCAATCCGGGAAAGCCGAACAGGTGGAATTGACGTTTCTGTCCGAAGAAGAACGGCTTTCCAAGGGGGAAGACGCCGAGCCGGCCGGCGACAACGGGCCGACCGATTCGGTTAAGCCGAGCCTGCCTGAGCCCTTGCCCTATATCATGGTCATGATCGACGAGTTGGCCGATCTCATGATGGTGGCCCCGAAAGATGTGGAAGACAAGATTGCCAGACTGGCTCAGATGGCGCGCGCCTCAGGCATTCACCTGGTACTGGCGACACAGCGGCCGTCGGTCGATGTGCTGACCGGTCTCATCAAGGCCAATTTCCCGGCCCGGATCGCGTTTCAAGTCTCGTCCAAAACCGACTCCCGCACGATCCTGGACGCGAACGGCGCGGAAGCGCTGCTCGGCCGCGGAGATATGTTGTACCTCGCGTCGGGAACGGGGAAATTGATGCGTATCCACGGATCGTTCGTGTCGGATGATGATGTGCGGCGAGTGGTCGAGTTTGTGAAGAAGCAGGCCTTGCCCTCGTATTGTCGCGAACTGCAATCGCTCAAGATCGAAGAAGCGGAAGAGGAGCAGGCGAAAGACGAAGTGTATGAACAAGCGAAGGACCTCGTCCTCTCGACAGGCCAGGCTTCGGCCTCGTTGATCCAGCGGCGCTTGCGGGTGGGCTATCCCCGGGCAGCGCGCATGATCGAACAGATGGAGGCGGAAGGCGTTGTGGGCGCGGCCGGACGGGATGGACGTCGCGAGGTGCTCGGACGTCGAGGCCCGGTCGGTGGAGATGAGGCATGATGCGAACAGGGTTACTCATTGCAGTGTTACTGGTCAGCGCCATTCCGGCTGCGGCTCAACTCGTGAAGCCGGACGAGCCGGCCGTCGACCTCCAGTCGCTCCACGAAGTGCAGGAGGTGGTGAAGAACATTCAGTCGCGATATGAAAAGACCAAGGACCTGCAGGCGTCATTCACGCAAAAAACCAGGATTGAAGGATTCTCCACGCCGGTGATTTCGACCGGTCACTTTTATATCAAGAAGCCCGGCAAATTGCGGTGGGACTATATTGAACCGGCCACGGAAGAAATCTACGTCAATAAAGACGATGTGAAGATGTATGTGCCGGAGCACAAGCAGGTTCTGGTCGGTAAGCTCACCTATATGGCGGCTTCACAGG
>CAADGJ010000383.1 GCA_900696505.1 uncultured Nitrosospira sp. | reverse complement strand
CAATCGATCCGCTCCTATTCCACAAGACCCTTCTTGAAGTCCTACGTACACCGCTCCCCAGGAAAAAAGCTTCTCAATCGGCGAGCGGGGAAACTATACTGTGGCCCCACGCGGCACGCCGTTGTGCCGCAAGATCTGTGATGGATGGAATCTCTCGTCATGTCGCGAAGTGGTGAGCACGCGTCAATGGGCAGTGTAGGTCACGAGCAGGAAGCGCCGCTGCTCTCCTGGTGGGAGGCGGATACGCATCGGTATGTCCAGATGCTGGTACTGGCTCTTGTGAGCGGCTGGGCCTATTTTGCCAATCTGCACCTGTCGTTATTGGAAGGCAGCGAAGGGTTGTATGCGGGTATCGCCGGAGAGATGGCCAGGCGGGGCGAGTTTTTCGACCTCACCTATCAAGGCATTCCCTACTTCAACAAGCCGCCGCTGTTTTTTTGGTTGCTGAACCTCTCGACCTCGATCTGGGGAGACCATGAAACCGCCTTGCGCCTGCCCGGTTCATTGGCCGCGGTGGGTACGATCCTGCTGACCTATGTGCTCGGGACTCAGTTGATGTCGTCCCGGGCCGGGTTCTGGGCCGCGCTGGTTGTAGCCACCAGCCACGTCTTTCTCTGGTACGGCCGCCGCGTGTTGTTCGATTCGACATTGACGTTTCTGGTCACCCTCGCCCTCTTCGCCTGGATTCAGGTTCAGATCCTGGGCAGGAGCTCACGGTGGTATCTGGTGACCTTCCTGAGTATGGCGCTGGGAGCCATGCTCAAGGAGATGCACGGATTTTTTCTTCCACTTCTCATCATGGCCCTGTATGCGGTGATTCAGCGTGACGCCCGCATGGTACGTGACAGATTCTTCTGGATCGGACTGGCAGGGGCCATTGCGTTGCTGGCCTGGTATTCACAACTGTTGAGCGTCGGGTATCAGCATCATTTTCTTCTTGGGAGTGCGATCAAATCCGTGTGGAATAGTGGCTTGTCGGGTGCCGCCGGGACGTCCAAAGACGGGCATCCTCTCTATTGGTACCTGGGCATGATGTGGGCGGATTTTTTCCCCTGGTGCGCGCTGCTGCCGTCCGCCCTCCTGTTGTTGTGGCAGCAACGACCGTTACGCGCGCATCAGACGGAACTGGTCTTGCTGGTGTGGGTGCTGGGCCTTTTCACGGCATTTAGCCTGGCCACGCTCAAACGTGAGCCTTATCTGACGACCCTCGTTCCCGGCATCGGACTGATGATCGGGTATTTCTATCATCGGTCCAGCCAATCGTCGGATGCCTCCCGAACTATGTCGCCGGTGTTGAGACTGTTTCTGGTGGTCCTGGCCCTGGTGTTTATCGGAGGAATGTTCTTCGGCGCCGCGCCGTTGCGCCGCCGTTGGCTGGTCTCCGCTCCGGTCGTGTCTCCGCTGTTCATCGTGATTATGGTTTCCCTGGGCGGGGCGCTCTTGTATGCCGCGATCACCAGCCGCCTTCAGCTCGCCTTGCGTATGGTCGGCGTGCTTGCCGTGGCCTATGTAGTCCTGGTGGTGAACTATGTGTTTCCTGCGATTGATGAGGCCGCTTCGCCGCGCAAAGCTACCGAGTACATCAAATCCGTGGCGAAGGAAGCAGGACCGCCCATGTTCCTCTTCATTCCCGGTTGGCCAAAAAATGAAGATGCCGTGTATTACTTGAAGCGGGACACAGTCGTGCGCGATCTTCCCGATGAGGACGCCGTACATCACGCCGTGCGAACACAGGGGCCCATCCGGGTCATTACCGAGGAATCGCATATGGTCACTCTCCAGAAGCAGGCCGGGTTGGTCGTCGAAACCCTTCAGGAGTTCCTGCAACCAGGCCGCAAGCATCTGTATCTGCTGTCCATCCAACCTAAAGGCTGAGGTCGGTTCCGCTCTGCGCCTCTGTCGCATTCTGCCACAGCGGCGCAGACTCTCTCTGTAGCAGACCTCCCCGATTCTGACGTCGTTTCCCGATCATTCCGTCCAGTCCTGCTACGTAGGAGAAGCGCTTGGCTTCGCTCGTATCAGACTCAGAGCAGGGCGCCATCCTTGCACTTCTTCCCTTCGGGGGCCGTCTGCCTATGTGAAACCGCAAGCCCATTACCGCATCGCGGTGGAGCGAGATGGTCCTGTGCACAGCTCGTCCTAAGTTGATGCGGGAGGCGAAGGTCGGTTCTGTCACGAATGGAGGAGGGGCATGCATCCGATTCATCCGATGGTCGTTCACTTTCCTATCGCCCTCTTGCTGGCAAGCTTGTTGTTCGATCTGGTCGCCCTGCGATGGCGCGGGGAAGAATTTCGTGCGACGAGTTTGTCTTTGCTGGCGCTCGGGGTCCTCGCGGCGTTGGTAGCCTTGCTCACCGGTCATCTCGCGGAAGAGGCCGTGGAGCATAGCGGGACGATTCCCAAGCAGGCGATCGAAACGCATGAGGAACTCGCATTCGTCGTGTTTTGGCTGTTTGCCGGCCTGCTGGGTGTGAAAATGTTGTCCTATTGGGGCTGGATGCGAGAACGTTCTCTCCTCGTCCTGTTCCTGGGTGTGGGTGGGTCGGTGTTATTGCTTGTCGCCAGTTACTATGGCGGCGAATTGGTGTATCGCTACGGCGCAGGGGTCTTGCCTCGATGAAGATGATCGGCGCCCTCACTCGCATGGTCGTAGCGATGGCCGTGATTTTCGGCGCGGCGCCCGTTTCTGCCGAGAAGTCCGATGGCCGTTCACCACTGGGCGAGCGGGCGGTGTTGCGAGCGGGTCAGGTGGTGCAGGGTGATTATTTTGCGTTTGGTCCGCAGGTCGAAATCTCGGGCATCGTGAATGGGGATCTGTACGCGGCTGGCGGTGAAGTGATTGTGGATGGCGTCGTGAACGGCGATGTGATCGTGGCGGGAGCCAAGGTCGTGTTGTCCGGCACTATCTCCCAGGATGCCCGCGTGGCTGGCGCGCACGTCACCGTGAGCGGGACGATTGGGAGAAACGCCACCCTTGCCGGTGCCGATGTCCATCTGACGGAGAAGGCGACTGTGCGTGAGAACGTCATTGCAGGCGGCGGCTCCGTGCAGCTGTCGGGAGCCATCGGCCGCGATGCACGGGTCGGCGCATGGCATGCGACCTTCTCCAATGAGATCAATCGCGATGTCATTGTGGCGGCTGAATCGGTACGTCTGACATCCAAGGCCTCAGTGGGCGGACGGCTGCGATATTGGGGTGAGGTAGCGCCATCGATCGACGAGGAGGCCGTGGTGCATGGGCCGATCACACGTCGCCCCTTGCCGGAGGGGTGGAGCACCGAGCGGGCCCGCCAGGGGCTGGTCGGGATGCGAGTCTTCGCGGCCATCGCCAGCTTTCTATCGACGTTGCTGCTGGGACTGATCATGCTGCGTGTATGGCCGCAATTGGTCCGACAGGTCACCGGGGCGATACGCGAACGACCCGCGCCCTCTGTGGGATGGGGGCTTGCCGCCTTAATCGTCACGCCGCTGGTTGCGATCAGTTTCGTGGTGACGCTGGTGGTGTTGCCGGCAGGGGTGATGCTTCTCGCGTTGTACGGCGTGGCGGCGTATCTGGCAAGAATTTTTGCCATCACCTACGCAGGGCAATTGTTTGTTCGCCGCCAGGACGATTCCTCCTCACTTGCCCGGCCCTTTGTCGTCGGGCTGCTCGTCTATTCACTCCTGACACTCGTTCCGGTCATTGGAGGTCTGGTGACTTTGTTCACCGTGATGGCTGGATTCGGCGGGTTGCTCGTCGCCGTAAAGCAACGTCTCGCAGTGAGACAGGAACAGGACCTGGTGCAAGACACCGCCTGACGCAGACTATGAATCGCCCTCACACAATGGCGCCGCGGGGGCAATCGGCTGCCGTCACCTTCCTTGACGGTCGAACACTGCGTTGTCTTGGCTCCTGGACGATGTCCGATGTCGGACCGGCCGAACGGGCCCTCAGGGTGATGGATTGGCCGGCTGATGGTTCGTTGCAATTTGAGGGAAGCGGGATACACGCTCTCGATACGGGCGGCGCAGTGGTCCTGTCCCGGGCAGTCAGGGACGCTCAGCGGCGCGGCTGTGACGTCACGGTCGAAGGACTGCGCTCTGAACATGCGCAGCTCATGAACCTGGTGTCGGTTCATTGGGACGCCATGATGGCGCATGTGGCGGCGCGACCGAAGGGCACGGCGCGTCTCCAATCCGTTATTAGAAATCTCCTCGACCGGTTCCTGCGCGGCTTGGGGTTTATCGGCGAGAGTGCGATGGCGCTGCTGCGGGTCGGCTCGTCGCCCACTCACCTGCGCTGGCGCAGCGCCTTGAACAGCCTCCGGCTCGATGGAGTGAATGCGCTCCCGATCACCGGGTTGCTGACATTTCTCATCGGCGTCGTGATCGCGTATCAGGGCGCCGAACAACTGCGAAAGTTCGGCACCAACATTTTTATCGTGGACCTCGTGGGGATCTCACTGCTGCGTGAAATCGCCCCGCTGATCGCCGCCATTTTGATCGCCGGACGGTCGGGATCGGCGTACGCGGCACACATCGGCACCATGAAAGTGACGGAAGAACTGGACGCGTTGCGCACATTCGGATTGTCGCCCACCGAGTTGCTGGTGTTGCCCCGGATGCTGGCGCTGATCGTGGCCCTGCCGTTGTTGACCGTCTATGCCGATGTGCTGGGTGTGTTCGGCGGGATGTTGATCGCCGCGAATCAGCTCAACGTCAGCTTTACGGCTTTTCTGGCGAGATTCGAGGAAGCGGTGGCCTTGCGGCATTTCCTCATTGGCGTCGGTAAGGCGCCGTTTTTTGCCGTCATCATTGCGCTGGTCGGATGTTATCAGGGATTCCAGATTCGAGGCGGTGTGGACGATGTGGGACGACATACCACGATGAGCGTGGTGCAAAGCATCTTTCTGGTCATCATTTTTGATGCCCTGTGCAGCATCATTCTCAATTGGTGGAACCTGTAGCCCGGACCGCTCATGAATACCTGCTGCGGCATCCGATACCTTCGTCCGGCAGGGCGTTTCTCGTTCGGCCTCCTCAACGTATCGCGGATACGCCTGCGTCGGCCTCGCTTGCGAGACGCCCTGGCGGACTTCGGTCTCGGATGCCTCGCGACGGCATTCATGAGTAATCCGGGCTACCATGATGTTTGAAATCCGTTCTCCGGCCCGACCCAGTTGGGAGTGCCAGGTGTCATGTCTGTAGCTGTGCAAACTGAGAACCCCGTGATCGAGGTCAGCCATGTCTCGACGCGATTCGGGCCGGCGATTGTGCATCAGGATGTGAGCCTCATCGTGAGAAAAGGCGAGGTATTCGCCATCGCCGGCGGCAATGGTTGCGGGAAATCCACGCTCTTGCGGGAAATCGTCGGGCTGCTGACTCCGACGGCCGGACGTATCAGCCTGCTGGGAGCTGACAGCCGGGACCTCCAAGAGACCGACGGCGGTTCCTTGTATCGCCGCTTCGGCGTGATGTTCCAACACGGTGCATTGTTCAGTTCCATGACCTTGGCCGAAAACGTGGCGGTGCCCTTACGAGAGCATACGTCGCTCAGTGCCCGGCTCATCCGGGATATCGTGGCATTAAAAATCGCCCTGGTCGGTTTGCCGCCTGACAGCGGCGTCAAATTTCCCCGCGAACTCAGCGGGGGCATGAGGCGGCGCGCCGCATTGGCTCGGGCCATTGTGATGGACCCGGAACTCTTGTTCCTCGACGAACCCACCGCTGGCTTGGATCCGATGATCGCCGCCGGCTTTGACGATCTGGTGCTTAATCTGAAGCGATTGTTGGGGCTCACCGTCGTGATGGTGACCCATGACCTGGATTCGTTGTGGCGCATCGCGGATCGCGTGGTGGTGCTGGGGGAAGGGCATGTCCTGGGCATGGGGACCATGGAACAGCTGGCGGCGGCGGAGGATCCAGCCGTCCGGAATTATTTTCATGGGCCGCGCGGGCGCGCCGTACAGCTGAATCACAGCGGGGGAGAGTCGCATCGCGATTGAGAGGTAACGAATGGAACCGAAGGTCAACTACGTCGTGGTCGGCGCATTCGTCCTCCTGCTGGGCGCCACAGTGCTCGGTGCGGTGCTCTGGCTGGGCAAAACCGATTACCGCGGCATCTACGATCGCTATTATGTCTACACCAGGGAATCTGTCGCCGGATTGAGCGTCGATTCGACCGTCAAATACCGCGGTGTGGATGTCGGGCGAGTGAAGGAGGTCATTCTCAACCCGGACAATTCCGAGGAGGTCCGCGTGACGCTGGACATCGTCGGAGGGACACCGGTCAAAACGGATACGCAGGCGGTGTTGGTCACACAAGGACTCACGGGACTCGTGACACTGAACCTGACGGGAGGAAGCAAAGACGCGCCGCCGTTGACGTCCGTGGCAGGGCAGGTGTATCCGGTTATCCAGAGCGTTCCCTCTTTGTACGGCCGCCTGGATGGAACCTTGGCCAAACTCTTGTCCGACCAGGGCCTGTCGAATCTAGTAGCCAATGTGAACGGGCTCGCGCAGAATGCGTCTCTGTTCTTGGACGAACAGAATCGTGCGCAGTTCCGGCAGATCCTGAAAGACCTGGGAGAGGTCACGAAGGTGCTGGCGGCCAGGAGCAGTCAGGTCGACCGCGGCGCGCAGCATGCGGCAGAGGCGGCCGAGCGGACCGCGCGCCTCACGGAGCACCTGGGCGTACAATTGCCGGCGCTCTTGGATCGGATGGGTAAAAGCGCAGTGGCGCTGCAGCACATGACGGCAGAGGTGACACGGACGAGCCGTGAAGTCGGGGATATGGTCGGTACCAGCAAGCCGGGCATTGAACAATTTTCACGACAGACGTTGGCAGATGCCGGGCTCCTGGTAAGTGAATTGCGACAACTCACGGCGACGCTGACTCGAGTGGCGCAACAAGTTGAACGTCAGCCGAATGTTTTGGTGCTTGGCCGACAGGGTCAGCCGAAGGGCCCTGGTGAATAGAGGATGAGACGTGCTCCGTAGTCGCGTAACGGGATGGGTGGGATTGGTGCTGGCGGTATACACCGCCAGCGGCTGTGTACTGCCAAGGTCGGAGGACTCGGCTGTCCGGACGTTTGTGTTGATGCGTGAGGAGACGGATCGGCAAGCGGCCCCTGCCGGGGCACCGGCCGGCATGCACGGCGTCTTGGTCGTCGCGGTACCGCAAGCAGCGCCAGGATTCGAGCAGCCGCGCATCGCCTATCTGCGGCGGCCGTCGGAAGTGAGCTATTACGCCAATCATGTGTGGGCCGATAGTCCCTCACGCATGGTATTGCCGTTGTTGGTTCGATCTCTGGACACGACCGGACTCTGGCGGACCGTGGTGCCGATGCCCACCGGAATCAAAGGCGATTACCAGTTGGATCTGTCCGGTCTGGTCGTGCAGCAGGAATTTCTGCAGCAGCCCAGCCGGAGCCGGGTGCAGGTGCGCGCGCACTTGGTGGATGTGAAGGCACAACGTGTCCTGGGTGCCAGGAATTTCGAAGCACTTGAACCGGCTCCGAGCGAGGATGCCTATGGTGGGGTCTTGGCCGCAGATCGTGCAGTGGCAACCGTGCTCGCCACGATGAATGAATGGATCGCGTCCTGCCTGCGAGGATCAGGTCGCGAAACCTGCTGAGCATGAACGACCGGTGAGGAGCGAGGATGAGCAGTCGAACATGACATGGTCTATGGCATGCGCACCGCGCTGAAGGTCGGATTCAGTTTCGGACTGACGTCCGGGGTCATTACCACGCTCGGCTTGATGGTCGGCCTTCACGCCGGGACCCATTCCATGCCTGCAGTGTTGGGGGGGATTCTCACCATTGCGCTGGCCGATGCCATGTCCGATGCCTTGGGCATCCATGTGGCCGAGGAATCAAAGAACCACGGGAATACGCACGACATCTGGGCGTCCACGGCCGCGACGTTTGTGGCGAAGTTCGTCATTGCCACCACCTTTGCGGTGCCTGTGTTGCTCATGCCGCTGGACCTGGCCATTGTGGCCAGCCTGCTGTGGGGGCTGACCCTCTTGGCATTGCTCAGTTATGCCCTGGCGCGGGCGCAACGGGTGCCGCCCTGGAAAGTCATCGGCGAGCATGTGATCATCGGACTCTGTGTCGTGGCCATGACACATTATGTTGGTGAATGGGTACGGCTGACGTTTGGGTGAGGATCGACCATGAAGGAGACGTGTGCAGCATGGACATAAAGACGCAATTGCCGAAAGTGGGCATTGGCCGCCGGTGCGGAGCGATCGAAGCAAATCTCGGCGGCTACCGCAGCCTCATGAGCGATGACGAGTATGAAGAATTGACCGCGTTAGCCAAAAGTTTGCAGGGCATCAAGATTTGCCACGTGAACTCGACGGCGGCGGGCGGAGGCGTGGCGGAACTGTTGGCGCGGTATATCCCCATGCTGCAGGCGCTTGGCGTACAGGCTGACTGGCGTTTGATTCATGGTGAGCCGGAGTTTTTTGCCATCACCAAGGCGTTTCATAACGCCCTCCAGGGCGGGCATTACGGGCTGGGAACCACCGAGCAGGACGCCTATCTGAAGGTCAATGAACGCAGTGCGCAGGCGCTGGGCAATGACTACGATCTGTACATCGTGCATGATCCCCAGCCTGCGGCCATACGTCACTTTGCGGGATCGCGGGATGCCAAATGGATCTGGCGCTGCCACATCGACAGTTCGGCGCCGGACAAGGAGGTCAGCCGGTTTCTGCGCCCCTTGTTGGAAGAGTATGAAGCGGTAGTGTTCACCATGAGCCAATTTGTCCTGCCGCAGTTGGCGGCGAGACGAGTGGCGTTCATCGCCCCGGCAATCGATCCGCTGGCCACGAAGAACATGGAGTTGCCGATTGATCTCTGCCGCCGCGTCATCGCCGACTCCGGCGTGGATCCCGCCAGGCCGTTGCTGCTGCAGGTGTCACGGTTCGATCCCTGGAAGGATCCGCTCGGAGTCGTACGCGCATATCGCCTGGTCAAAGAAGAGATCCCGGAGGTGCAGTTAGTGCTGATCGGCGCGATGGCGGGCGACGATCCCGAAGGCTGGGAAATTCTGGATCGCGTGGAGGAAGAGGCGGCGAACGACCCCGACCTCTTTGTCTTTACGAATCTGGCCGGTGTGGGAAGCATGGAAGTCAATGCGTTCCAACATGGCTGCGATGTCGTGATTCAGAAATCGTTGCGGGAAGGGTTCGGACTGGTGGTGTCCGAAGCGCTGTGGAAAGAAAAGCCGGTCGTCGCCGGAAATACCGGCGGGATCCCCATGCAATTCCCTGAGCCTTTTCAACGGAACCT
>CAADGJ010000382.1 GCA_900696505.1 uncultured Nitrosospira sp. | reverse complement strand
CCGTCTGCTTGAGATCGTCTCGTAATGTCACTGAGCGGCCAGGCGTTCGCAAATCTTGAATCGGATAATTGTGCAGCATCTCCATGATGTATCGATCGATCGTGTCGTGGCGGTCTCTGATGACGGTGCTGGTTGCCGGACGGTCGATCTCGACGGCCAGGTTTGCCTGAACATAGTAGAACCGCTGCCCGTCATCGACCGGCGCGATGATGGGCGGCAGGTTGATCACAAGGCCTGCCGATTTTTGTTGTGGCTCGACCGGCGCGTCTTTGATGGAAAATGTGCGCGGCATGAGGTCCGAATAAGAGATGCCTCCGAGATAGCCCACCATGATCAGAATGCTGGCGGTGATGAGGAAGACCGCGATGCCGACGCGTAATGACATAATCCTCTGAATGAACGTTGGAGCAACCGGATGTGGACGAAGGGGTACGATCTGAAATCGTCTTTCACCCCTGCCGACGTTCTGGACAATGGTACCACCTATTTCCTATATGTCTGTACGTAGTCGAGCGTGTCCGTTTGGCTGGGAAAATGCCTAGGCATTCAACATAATCAAGGCGTCGGCTGGTTCTGCTGTAAGACAATTCTCGCCGCGTGAAATCAATAGGATTGCGGTGAATGTCGGAGGCGTCTTACATCAAGCCGCCATGGGTAAGAAGCGTGTGGGAAGACAGATCGTATGACGGGCTATGTGCAAGAACTGGAGTGCGAGGAAGCTACGCGGGTTCGGGGCAACCGTACGGAGGCGGAACGTGGTTGCTTCACCTAGCGGTTATGCAGACGGAGGTGCCGCGTTGGCGGCAGATTTGTTCCGGCACTGACCTCCAGTGCAAACCGTGCGGCCGGTGAGCCAGAGCCGATTTCTTGCAAACCAGGCATAGGCCTGTACCACAAGCGGATCGATGAGCGGCAGGCGGCTCATTCGAGTGAGAAATCCCAGACCGACAGCCTGCCAGATCGCGCGAAATACTTCGACACCCCTGATGACTGTCCCATCTTCCCATTGCGCGTGAATCACGGCGCCGAGCTCGGATAGAGGAATTCCGCTGGCGGCGACATCGTAGTCGGGATCGGAGAAGTCGCAGAACTGGAGTCTCCGTTTTCTGTCGAGTCGTTTCATGAAGGCCATTTCGCGAGAGCACAGAGGGCAGGCGCCGTCATACCAAACGGTGAGGGGATACCCAACCATCAGAAGAGCTCCCTTCGTTATCCTGGAATCGGAAATCGTCGGGTGAATCGCTCCAACGTCTCATCCAAATCGCCGAAGGATTCCAGGAGTTCGATGCCTGATTCTGCAAAGTGTTGGCGCATGGCCAGCGCTCCTCGGCCACCGGCGATAATTTTAGAAACCGGTGCCACATCGTGAATCAGTGCCTGCACGAGGTCGATCGCAAGCGGATCCGAAGGAGCGATCGTGATGGATAGGATGGTGAGGTCCGGCGCCACTTCGCGGCAGAGTTTGCTCAATGAACTGATCGGTACATTCGCGCCGAGGTAATAGACGCGACAATCCCGAACCCGGCATCGATAGGCGACGGCAAGCGCGGCCAGGTCATGCTCTTCTTGCGGTGGACACGCAATCACCACGGTGGCGCCGAACTCCGCCACGGGCAGCTGGTTCATGGCCGCATAGAGCTTTTGTTTGATTTGGCTGGTGACGTAGTGTTCGACGGCCACATTGATACGGCCGGTATGCCACAGTTGTCCCACCCGTTCCTGTAGCGGAAGCAAAATTCCGTGGAGCGCCTCCTCAAACGGCACCACAGCCACAGCGCCATTCAAGCGTTTTTCAAACGTCACGCGATCGAGTGGTTCCAGCGCAGACAGTAATTCGCGCAACAGGCGCTCAAAGGTATTGTCGACCGGGATCGTTCGGGGAGCAGCGGCCCGCACACGATTCATCAATTCTTCACGGCCGAGACGCGCGAGATCGCCGATCGACGCTCCGCCATCTAATTGCTGTTTCAAGTATCGCAACAATGCCACGTCATCATCGGAGTAGTTACGATATCTGTTCGCACCTCTGGTTGGTTTTAAGAGGTCAAATCGTCGCTCCCACACCCGAATGACATCGCGGCTTAGGCCGGTAAGCTTCGCAACCCTATGAATTCTGTGGATATTCATTGGTACGGCTAAGTATATGTTCAATGTCCAATGTTTGTCAAATATTTTAAATAATAACTATTGACACATTGGACAGAATAGTTTAAACATTAGACATAGTCGATGCAAACATTGGACATAACTAGGCAGGAGTGACCATGGCAACCACGAACGCATTGCAAGGACAGGCAGAGCAACACGAGAGGCGAATCGATCGTTCGAGCTTTTGGCAGGACTCGAATTGCACCCGGTGCGGCGGACTGATGGTTCGTGATTTCTGCACGGATCTTCTCAGCGGCAAAGACGGGCTCGATTGCCCCACCCGCCGATGCGTGCAATGCGGGGACGTGGTCGACCCGGTTATTCGCTGGAATCGTCATCTGCAGCAATCGGCTGGCGCAGGCCGGGAGATGAATGCGCTGAACCAGGCGTTGCACAGACAGCCCTCTGTGTAGCGGCCTTCATGGTCACACGAGTCGACTGTTCACAACCAAGGAGGTTTCACATGCGGAGTCATATCAAGGTTCAGATGGGAATAGGAGTGCTGCTGGTGGCGGGGGCGACATCCTTCGCCATTGCCGCAGATGCCAGCAACGAGAACAAGGACATGGTGCTTGTCCCGAAGGGTGAATTCACCATGGGCAGCAATGAACATTCGGATGAGGTGCGGCACCAGGTGGTGCTCGATGCCTACCTGATCGACAAGTTTGAAGCTTCGAATGCACGCTACAAGGAATTCATGCGAGCCACGGGCCACCCCGCCCCGGCCTATTGGGATGATCCCCGTCTGAGCAAGCCGGAACAGCCGGTGGTCGGAGTGAGCTGGACGGATGCGAATGCGTTCTGCAAGTGGGACGGCAAGCGCTTGCCCACCGAAGCGGAATGGGAAAAGGCCGCGAAGGGGCCGGAAGGCGATAACCATTATCCGTGGGGGCATCACCTCGATCCGAAGAAAGCCAACTATGGACAGAACGTGGGCCGCACGATGCCGGTCGATTCCTATCCTGAGGGCGTGAGCGGGTACGGCGTCTACAACATGGCCGGTAACGTCTTTGAGTGGGTCGACGACTGGTATGACCCCAAATACTACAAGACCAGCAACGCATTGAACCCGAAGGGCGCGGACAAGGGCTACAACTTTGCCAATCAAGGCCCGGTCAAAGTTTTGCGTGGCGGATCATGGCTCGCTCCGGAAACCTCATTGCACACCAGCCATCGATTCTGGAATCAGCCGGAGAATAACTCCTACGGCGTTGGACTTGGCTTCCGCTGCGCGAAGTCGGTGACCGCGGTGTCGGAGGAAGCGGCCCAGGCCGGACGCGATGCCTTCATTCAGGCACTCGTGGGCATGGGTGCGGAGAAGAACGCAGATGCGATGGCCTCCATCGAGAAGGCCCTGGCTGCGGATCCGAACAATAAAGAATACCTGGCAACACGTGAGCTTATTCAGAAGTCGATGAAGAAGTAAATGCTGGCCGCAGAGGAGGTGGGATGACCACCTCCCTGTCGGACCTTCAGCAGGAGGAGGTGCGGCATGACTGTCATGGGAACGGTAGTCAGGGCGGGACTCGTCATGGGGATCATCGCAGGGGCTTCTGTCGCTCAGGCGCACGAGGCCGAGATTCCGAAGGATATGGTGTACGTGGGACAAGGCCCATCCATCATGGGACTGGACAGGACGGAAGCGGCCGCACCGACCCGTCGACTTTCCCTGTACGACAAGCGAATGAGCATGCCGTGGTCAGCGGAGGCCTTCCACGACGAAGGACCTGCGCACACGGTATTCCTGGACTCCTATCTGATCGATAAGTACGAGGTGTCAAATAAAGACTACGGCGAATTCATCAAGGCGACCGGCCACCCCGCTCCGGCCTATTGGGACGATCCGCGATTGAACAAGCCTCAACAGCCTGTGGTCGGGGTCAACTGGATCGACGCGAAAACCTATTGCGAGTATCGCGGCAAGCGGCTCCCGACGGAGGCAGAGTGGGAAAAGGCGGCTCGTGGTCCCAACGGCAATCTCTACCCATGGGGCAACGACTTCGACTCGAATAAAGCGAACTATGATCGGCACCATAACGCCACCCAGCCGGTGGATGCCCATCCTGAGGGCGCCAGCTATTACGGCGTGTACAACATGGCGGGCAATGTCTTTGAGTGGGTGGCCGACTGGTACGACCCGAAATATTACGGACGATTGGAAACGATGGTGAACCCCACTGGCCCGGAAAAACCCTTGTGGCTTGGTGGCACCGGAACCTATGTGGATCGGCTGACGGTTGGCGAGAAGCGTGTGATTCGCGGCGGTTCCTGGATAGCACCGGAAGGCACGATCCGCTCGACGCATCGCTTCTGGAACCATCCTCTCAACAACAGCTACGGCGTGGGGCTTGGCTTCCGATGTGCCAAGACGGCGCCAGCAGACTGGGAGCAGCGTATCCGGGATAGTTACATCACGGCATTGGTGGAGATGGGCCGGGAACGTTTCGACGAGGCGCAACAAGCAGTGGGCCGTGGATTGGCCATGGATCCCGTGAATGTCGAGCTGTTGGAGTTGCGACCCCTCATCGAACAATCGATGAAACGTCCGTAATGTCGGACGGAGGTCTATCGCACCCGAGAGTTTCCTATGACGGAGGCAGAGGTATGAGGCACAGGACAATTGTCACAATCATCGGTGGGTTGGCGGCGCTGCTATCCGCGATGGAACTTCAGGCAGGGCCGATTGACGCCAGCCGCCACACTCATCCGGAGAAGGTGCAACTGGTGCATGAGGCGGAGCACAGCGTGGATCACGCCTGGGAGGTGTACCATCGTGCGGCGCTGGGGGGAACCGTGGCGTCACCCGATCTGCAAGCACAAATCGAACAACATTTGCATGAAGCGAGAACCCTCGTGACCAAAGCGCAGGAAGCGGCCGACCGTGGCGACGCAGGTGCGGTGGAAAAGCTCGTCGCGCAGATCAAGACTCACACGGAACGGGCAATAGAGGGGAGCAAGGAGCAGAAGAAATGACACAAGGTGTGACCAGGAGACGTACCAGATGGGGATATGCGGGCCTGTTGGCGGCCGGCTGTACGCTCGCGCTGTCCCCTGTGTTTGCGGCGCCGGCTGTCAAAGAGCTGGATCCGGTTCTCATGGTAACCATTCCGGCCGGACCGTTCTTGATGGGCACGCAGAGCCCGAAAGGGAGGGCCGACGAATGGCCGCAACGCACTGTGCAGGTGGATGCCTTCGCCATGGACGAAGTGGAAGTCACGAATGAACGGTACATGACATTCGTCACGACCACAGGCCACCGGAGTCCGCCCAATCCCTACGGAACCGGTGTGCTGGTGTCGGCCAAGGGAATCGAACAACTGCCGGTCGTGCAGGTCACATGGTATGACGCGAAGGCCTATTGCGCCTGGGCCAAGAAACGATTGCCCACGGAAGCGGAGTGGGAAAAGGCCGCACGTGGAACCGATGGCCGGACCTTTCCGTGGGGAGAGGACACGCCGACGTCGAAGCGAGCTAACTACGACCGCGAGTGGGTGGAGGACAAGACGCTTCACCCTGTGGGGGCCTTGCCGGCTGGCGATTCTCCGTACGGGATCAAGGATATGTCGGGCAACGCCCGGGAGTGGGTTCAAGACTGGTATGACCCGGATTACTACGCGAATGCTCCGACAAAAAATCCCCAGGGACCAGACAAAGGTATCGTGCGTGTGATTCGAGGAGGATCCTGGCACAGCCCGCATTCAGACATCACCGCGACGGCACGGGGCCGGGGAGGATTCGCGCTTCAAACACACGGGACAGGGTTTCGCTGTGTGCGGAGCCTTGACGATCAGGCTCACCAGGACGCATCCGGCGCGGAGCCGAAAGCCAGGTAGGCGATGGGTTCATGGGGGCATTCGTTGAAACGAGAACTGTGGTGAGCATGGAGGTACCGCGACTCCGCACGCGGCCTCCCGTTGAGGCGGATGGGTGCTTCCTTTGGAGGCACCTGTCCCCTCAGCGAACCACCAGAGGGGTGCAGGAACGGGCGTTTCGAACAGCGGGATGAAGGAGGTAGGCATGACACAGGAAATGATCTTGGGTATGGCGGCCTTCGTGGTCAGTATCGGTGCGGTGCTGTATGTGCGCCTGCGGCGCCCGGCCTACGTCATGGTGAGGCGATCGAGCCGGGAGCATCCTCGTGTCCGCTAGTGCCACGAGTGGCCACGTATGTCGGAGCGGAATGCCAACACACCAGCGAAAGGTACGGTGCGGACGATTATTTATATCGAAGTCGGGGGTTCCAATGGACACACATGGGACACCAGAATCATTTATGCCTCCCCAGCCGGGCAAGCACGTCTGTCCCCGTTGCGGAGGGTTATTATTGACGCAGCATTATATTGATCTCCTGGATGATACAGGCCAAATCGATATTACGGCGTGGCATTGCGCCATGTGTGGCGAAGTGCTGGATCCCGTGATCCTCAAGAATCGGCATAGTCCGCCTCCCAATTTGCTGTATGGTACGAAAGAGCGGAAGTTCAGTCAGCGTGTGACGGCTGTTTCGAATGGCGGTGCGTCGAAGAAGTCGTCTCATCGCGAGGCGGCAACGGATAAAGGAAAGGACTCGGAGACTGGCGCCGATCGCGCCCCGTAGCGAACGACTGCCGGAATTGGAGGCTCCCACATGAACATTGTCGTCACCGGAGGGACAGGCTTCATCGGCCATGCGCTCGTGGAAGAAATGTCGCATGCGGGTCACGACGTCGTGGTGCTGAGCCGCAAGTCACATTCCCCCACGCAGTCGAAGGTACGCTATGTGGAGTGGGATGCGCGGTCAGTCGGCGCCTGGCAGGACGCGGTCGCTGGGGCGGATGCGGTGGTCAATTTAGCGGGCGAGCCGATTGCGGAAGGACGGTGGACAAGCGCCCGCAAGCGGATTCTCGTCGAGAGCCGTATTTTCGCCACCAGATCGCTGGTGGATGCGATAGCAACCAGGCCTCGACCGCTCCCTGTGCTGATCAGCGCCTCGGGCATCGGCTACTACGGCCCCCAGGATGATCGGGTCTTAGATGAGCGATCCCCGCTCGGTGAGGGATTTCTCGCTCAATTATCCGCAGCCTGGGAAGCCGAGGCCCTCCGGGCCGGCCAGTTCGGCACCCGGGTCGTGCTTCTACGGACGGGGATGGTTCTGGAACGGGATGGCGGGGCATTGCCGAAAATGATGCTGCCGTTCCGTTTGTTTGCGGGAGGTCCGGTCTTGCCTGGGACGCAGTGGGTCTCCTGGATTCACCGGGCCGATCTCATCGGCTTGGTGCAGTGGGCTCTGCAGTCGCCGGAGGTTTCCGGTCCCGTGAATGCGGTTGCGCCTGGGCCGGAAACGATGAAGGCCTTCTGCGGCATCCTGGGCAAGGTCTTGCACCGGCCATCGTGGTTGCCGGTTCCTGGGCTGGCATTGCGTCTGGGTTTGGGAGAGCTCGGAACGTTGATGACAACCGGACAACGCGTCGACCCGGCTAAGGCACAAGCAGGGGGCTACAGGTTTCGATATCCGACACTGGAACCGGCTTTGCGCGCGATTATGACAAAGGAACAGCGGGCATGAGCCTCCTCGTTGAATCGATCATGCAGTATCTGCACGGCCTGGCTGCGGCGATACTGGTGGGCAAGGTGGTGCTGTTATCGTTTGTGGTGGCTCCCGTTCTGGCAAAGCAGTTGGCCCCGGAGCAGTTCGGGAAAGTCGTGCGGCAATTGTTCCCTGCGTACTATCTCCTCGGAATGGGCGCGGCTGCCGGTGGTTTGGTGTCGGTGACCGCACTCCTGGTCATTCGTGGGGCCAGCCCGGGCCTGTCGGCAGCGGGTGGTATCTGGCTGATCATCTTCCTGGCGGAAGCCTATTGCCGGTCGCCACTGACCCCACAGAGCAATGCGATGAGAGATCAGCTTAAGGAACAGGAAAGTCGTGGTTCCGTGGATCCGGTTCTGAAGGCCTCTTGGGAGCGATTGCATCAGCGGTCGCTCTATTTGAATTCGCTCGTCCTCCTGGGAGGGCTGTGCTTGGTAGGGTTGGCCTCTTAACGGTCGGTCTGAAGAAGGGAGTGCATGATGCGCAAACACACGTATAGGGCGGCATGGATCACCCTCGGGGTCTTGAGCCTCTGTTTGAGTCAGTGGCCCGAGGGAACCGGCAAGGCTTGGGCCGCGGAGGGACATGAGAAGTCCGGGACTCCCGGAGGGTCGTATGGATTGGAGGTCACGATTCCGGACGGCGTCATCGGCGTCTCGTTGCACGTCGGAGCGGAGCGAGTCGGTGACACGGCGGTGTTGTACATCGCACAGGTGTTGCCGGATGGACCGGCGGAGAAGGCCGGGCTCAAGTCGGGGGATGAAATTACCACGGTGGACGGTGCGGTCGTCACCGGCAAGACGTATGAGCAGGTGGCCTTGATGGTGAGAGGCGAACCGGGGACGATTGTCAGGTTGGGAATCAAAGCAGAAACTGCCGTGCGCGAAGTGGCCGTGACGCGGGTGGCCGGTCAGACGCTGTACAAGGGGCAGATGGGATCACATGGCGGCTCTGCCAAATAGGTGATGTGTGAAACGTATGATCACCCTGCTCGGATGCCTTCTCATGGTCTCGGGAACATGCCTCACCGAGGTGCGGGCGAATCCCGCGCCGGCATCGACGCTATCGGGGGTCGAAAAAACAGGGCTGTATCTGCTGGCCGGTGACTATCGTCGCGCGCTGGAGAGTTGTGAACAGGCGTTACAGGAGCGCCCGTCAGTCGAGGCCTATGTTCGGTTGACCTATGTGTACCAGGCCATTGACGCGTATCTTGAACAGCTGTCCAAGGATGAAAGCTGGATGGCAGTGGAGCACCTCTATCTGAACCTGGCGTACCGGCATACCGAGGATCTCGTCGATCCGCCCGGTGGTCTCGCACGCATGGCGAAGGAAATGATCCAAACCAGCGTTCGCCAACAGTCTGACGTCAGCGCCGCGATGGCGGTGCGGTTGAACAAGGCGGCCTCCGATCGCCTCTGGCAGGAACAGACTCAGTGGCGACAGGCGCATCCCACGACCTGGTGGCAGGCATTCCCCGATGCCTGGGTGCAGTGACGCGATGGAGCCTGACGGTATGACGTATCCAGGTAAGGAGGTTGGAACCATGATCCAGCAAACGAGTCAACGCGGCATCGATATCAAATTATTCGGGGCGCTCTTTTTGCTGGTGGGCCTGCTGGATGTACTCATCATTGAATGGTTCCCCGCCTATGCGCTCAAACTATTCGGCGTGACGATTACCGGCCCGATGGCCTATGTTGTGAAGCTGCATTCCCCGGCCGCCCATTTTTTGATCGGCTACGGATTTATCTTTCTGCGTCCCTGGGCCTGGGGATTGGCCATGGCCTACGGGGGGTTCGGCCTCACCAGTGAACTGATGAATCAATGGCAATTCGGGTTCCACCAACTGCGCACGGGTTTCATGGCCACGACGGCCCTGTTTCTCTGCTATGTGGCCTGGCGACGAGTGCTGTTCGTTGATCCGCTGTCGCCGGACACGCGGCTAGCGTCCTCGTCTCGCGAGGTTCATTTATGAGGGGGTTGGTCTGGTTTCGTCGTGACTTGAGGCTGCACGACAACCCTGCTCTTTCGGCTGCTTGCAAGGAATGCAAAGAGATCGTGCCACTTTTTGTGTTCGACGAACCATTGCTGGCCAGCCAAGTGTTCGGATCCGTCTGCGTGGGGTTCATGTTGGGCTGTCTTGAGGATTTGCGCCGCTCCTTGGCGGAACAGGGTGTGACACTTGTCTGGCGAATGGGTGAGCCGATTGACACGGTGCTGCGCACGGTGCAGGAATGTGCCGTGGATGCCGTCTATTGGAATCGTGATTACGAACCGGCGGCGGTCGCGCGCGATCGTACGGTGCAACAGCGCCTGGCTCAGCAGGGCCGTCTGGTGAGGACCTTCAAAGACCACGTGGTGTTCGAAGCCGAAGAAGTGCGGGGGTTAACCGGTGACCCCTTTCAACGGTATAGCGCCTATCGTGATCGCTGGTGGACTCAGTGGCGGTCTGCTGCACCACCGCTCCTATCCGTGCCGTCATCCCCCGCGGCGTCTACAGCGATGAAGGTGTCGGCGTGGCCCACGGTGCAGGAGTTGGGTTACGAATCGGTACCGATGTGGATCGAACCAGGCGAACAGGCGGCGCGAGCCAGACTGCAGTGGTTTTTGAAAAAGCCGGTCCATAGTTATGTCAGTGGACGAAATCTTCCAGCGCAAGACGGGACGTCGAAGCTTTCTCCTCATTTGCGATTCGGAACGATCTCGACGCGGACAATGGTGCATGCCGCGTTACAGACCCTCTCCAAAGGCGGTCAGGTATCCCGCCCCGACGTGTTCACCTGGATGGACGAATTGGTCTGGCGAGAATTTTTTCAGCAAGTGCTGATGGCCTTTCCCCATGTCACCGAAGGGCCGTTCAAGGTCAAGCCGGGACTTCCCGCTCCTCGTCCTGCCGGTCCTGAGCGCGACCGGCTCTTTGCGGCCTGGTGTGAAGGCCGTACCGGATATCCGATTGTGGATGCCGGCATGCGCCAATTGAATCAGACAGGCTGGATGCATAATCGTGTGCGTATGGTGGTGGCGTCGTTCCTGGTCAAGGATCTTCGGATCGATTGGCAAAGCGGCGAGCGATACTTCATGCAGCACCTGGTGGATGGAGATGTGGCGGCCAACAACGGAAACTGGCAGTGGTGTGCCTCTACCGGAACGGATGCGATGCAGGGGTATCGCATCTTTAACCCGACGCTCCAAAGTGAAAAATTCGATCCTGATGGGCATTATCTGCGAAGCTATGTGCCGGAATTGACTTCCGTGCCGACAAAATGGATTCATGAACCGCAGCTCATGCCGCAAGAAGAACAAATCCGCGTCGGATGCCGCATCGGATCGGATTATCCGGAGCCTATCGTGAATCATCGGCAGGCCCGGCAGGAATATCTGGATCTCGGCAAACAGAAGGTCTCAACGTGACGGCCGCGACGCTCCGTCTCGGCATCAGCCGGTGCTTGCTTGGTGAGGAGGTCCGCTTCGATGGCGGCCACAAGCGGGATGCCTTCTTGACTGACGTGTTAGGCCGTTATGTGGAATGGGTTCCGGTCTGCCCTGAGGTTGAGGCGGGACTGGGCACACCGAGAGAAGCTATGCGGTTGATCGGCAATCCGCAACAGCCGCGGTTGGTCACGCTCAAGAGCGGCCAGGATCATACCCGCGCCTTGGAAGTCATGGCGGACAGGCGCCTCGAAGAGTTGGCCGGCGCGGACTTATCCGGCTTTGTGTTCAAAAAAGATTCGCCCAGTTGTGGAGTGGAACGAGTTCGGACCTACAACGAGCACGGCATGCCAGGTCGCAAGGGCGTGGGGCTATTCGCGCGGGCGTTTCTTGGCCGCTTTCCGTTGATACCCGTAGAAGAAGAAGGACGCCTCAATGATCCATTGCTGCGTGAGAATTTTATCGAACGGGTATTCTGCTATCGGCGTTGGCGGGACCTGATGAACAGCGGTGCGACGAGGCAGGCAGTGGTGCGGTTTCACACCATCCATAAGTACCTACTGCTGGCGCATAGCGCGCCGCACTATCGCCAGCTGGGCCGGTTGGTGGCACAGGTGAGCGAGTATCGCCCTAAGGATCTGGCGCTTCAATATGGCGAACTGTTCATGCAGGCCCTGGCGGTTCGAGCGACGGTGCGCAAACATGTGAATGTGCTGCATCATATCCTCGGACATTTCAAGGAACGGCTTGATGCGCAAGAAAAGGCGGAGTTACTGGGAGTGATCGGGGATTACCATCAAGGACTCACGCCGTTGATCGTCCCCCTCACGCTGATCAAACATTATGTGCAGCTCTTCGATGTCGAGTATATTCGCGAGCAGGTGTATCTGAATCCGCATCCGAAGGAGTTGATGCTCAGGAATCACGTCTAGAAAGGACGTCATGCCGCATGTCGTGGTCGAGGGTGCCGGTGACCTTCAAAGTCTCTATCAGAATTTCGCCCCGATGCTCCAACGGGCTGACGAGGAAATTCTCAAGGTCCAGGAGTTCTATCTGGCGAAGAGCGGCAGGGAGGCGCTGCTCGATGCGGTGGTGATCGAACAGGGGGTGGCACGGAGCTTTTTTATTCAGTTGAAACAACATGACACCACCATCACCGTTCGGCTGCTGCCTGCCACGGACCCCGAAAAAACTGCCGCTGTGAAAAGGGTGATGGCGCTCGTGGCGAAATTTATTCGCACGGTGTGTCCGGCGAGCCGGTATGGCAAGACCAATTTGCAGGAATTCTTAGAGGCCAGTGTTGCGAAGTAAGTATCGGTGGATGTGACATTGAATGGAGGACTGACGAAATGGCAACAGTGCGTAAAGGTGTGATTCTGGTGGGACATGGCGGGATTCCCAGAGGGTGTCCTCAAGACATGGTGACGAAACTGAAACGACTGGAGGCGCAGCGGCGTGCCGCGAAGCAACCGGCTTCGGCTGAAGAAATGGAGCTGGACGCCAAGATTCGTCAATGGCCGAGGAATGCGGAGACCGACCCTTATCAGGCAGGACTCGAGGCGGTGGCCGCGCAATTGCGCGCCAAGCTGGGGGATGTATTGTTTGCGGTGGCCTATAATGAGTTTTGTGCGCCGACGTTGGAGGAATCAGTCGATCAACTCGCGAAGCAGGGTGCGACCCACATTACCGTGGCGACCACGATGTTTACGCCCGGCGGGTCTCACTCGGAAGTGGAGATCCCGGAAATTCTCGAACATCTCCGGCCTCAGTACCCTGGCGTCGAGCTCCGGTATGCCTGGCCGTTTGACCTTGGCATGATCGCCGGGACGCTGGCTGAACAGGTCCGTCGATTCTCTTGAGGAGAATCGCAATCGGTTGCGGGGTCTTGTGAACGCAGCTGATGGACAGGACTGCGGCTGCCAGGTCGGTGAATCATTTGATGCCATCTGAGTGGAGACCGGTGTACAATCAGCCGCCGTTGGGAGGCGCCGGTACTGCTACGGTGGCTTGATGAACCGGCCTTCAAGGGAGCGCGGGACCTATCATGCTGCAAGACGAACTTATCGCTGCGTTTCACAAGACGCAGTCGTTCAAATGGGATCCGAAAGGCGGCTTTAAGCTCGCCTCGGGATTGCTCAGTCCGTTTTATGTCGATTGCCGGACGTTAATGGCGTTCCCCCACGCCCGCCACTTAGTCGCCAAGAAAGCCTGGGAGGTCATCAAGGACCTGCAGATCGATTGCCTTGGCGGACTGGAAATCGGCGCGATCTCGATCGCCACGTCCATCTCGGATTATGCCTACTCGGCTGCACCTCGACGCGAGTGGCGCACCTTTTTTGTGCGGAAGCAGGCAAAGGACCATGGGCTTGGTCGATTAGTCGAAGGTGTCGTGCGTACGGGGGACCGCGCCTTGATCGTGGATGACGTGTTGACGTCCGGCGGATCTGTGGTGAAAGCGATTGTCGCGGCTCGTGAGGCTGGATTGGAAATCACAGACGCGCTGGTGATCGTCGATCGAAAAGAACAGGATGGCCGCGCCCGGGTCGAGCAGACTGGAGTGAAAGTCATGAGTCTGTTGACGATTGACGATCTGATGAAGGGTGGCCCGATTCCTCTCTGACTATTTGCACTGGAACTGAATGCCCCACCGCCGTTCCTCGACCACGTCGCTTGATCCCGCAACAGGACTGGCCTGACGTAGGCGACCCTTCGTTTCCCCTTCTCGAACGATCGCATAGCCGCCCGGGCATTTCTGCTCCATCAGACGCACGGCCTCTTTTCGGAACGACGACAGGAGGGTCCCCTGTTCTGCTCTGTAGGGGTACACGACCACGCCTCCGTCGGCACTGTCCTTCACCAGAAGGGCGCCCTCGCCGCAGCTTGATAGAAACAGCGAGACAGTAAGGACTGTGCAGCTTGACCACCTTTTCATAGGGCTTTTATCATACAGCATATGTCGCACACTTATTCCGGCTCGCCAAAAGGAGAGAGATAACCATGCGATACCTGACGTCTATCATGTGTGGGCTCTGTCTGTGTGGGCTTCTTTTTCTGCTCGATGTACCCCAGCCGGCCGTCGCCTATCACTCTTATGTGTTGAGCGTGCAGCAATTGCGGGCCGGTCTCATGAAAGCCTCGTCTACGAATGCCAAGGGGTTTGTTCTGGTCGATGTGCGTTCCCCTGAAGAGCATGCGTCCGGCATGATTCCCGGCACCGATCTGAACATTGATTTTCGCGAGATGAAAGCGCGACATCGTGAGCTCGGGGCGAAGTTGGAAGACCATATCGTCGTCTACTGTCAATCTGGTCATCGCAGCAATATTGCCGCGGAGACTCTGGCCGATCTGGGCTATACGCATGTGTACAATGTGGTCGGAAGCATGAATGCCTGGACCGAGGCAGGATTTCCAGTCTCCCCTGGCCGATAGATCAGTGTGCGCGAGTGGACTGTGACGGCCCGTGAGCCGGTGTGCTGCGCGAAGGGGTGCGTGGTGTGATGCCGATCACCGTGGGCAGCGGAATGTGTACGCCTGTCGTCCCAGCAAGAAGCGATCGCCATCCGGCCTGCGAGGAGGTTTCCTGGGCCGCGTGCAACAGGTCGGGGCTGGCAATGACATCGGACGATGCGCCGCCATCCATGGCCATGGCCTGCTGAAGAGCCGGCAGTTGGCGATGTAAACAGTCGGCCAGGTGGTGGAGCGAGACGATGTCCACTGTCTTGATCACCAGAATGGCTCCCTGCCCGTCTTCCGCCACCACGGTCTGAAACGCCCGTTTTCCGCTATCCTTGACCCGAAGCTTGCCAGTCCGGTCGAATAGCATCAGCGACTGTGCGGCCTCTCGATACAGTGGTGGATCTTCGGTGAATCCCTCATAGGCGAGATCCAGCACGCGTGCTTTTTTCAGCGTTCCGTCGGTGGGTTCGGCGGCGAACAGGCCTTGCCAGGAATGGTGTTTCTTGGTGCCGAGCGAACGCCCCTCCTTCAATAGCACGCCCAGATACGAATAGTCCTCCCGAAACAGGCCCGCATTGAACAAGACATATGCATCGGTCCGTTGCTGCCAGTCGTGAATCGAGATTGGCGACCGCAACCCTTCATCGCGAAATTGATGGATGGAAAAACGGTACCGCTCCGGATCGATCTGCAGCATGAGCAGCGAGGGAACCTGAGGGCAGGCCTCCATGGGGTTCCACAACGCCACGTGCATGCCTGCGGTTAATCGCTCCCAGGGGACTGGTTCTGCCGAAGCGGCTGCCGTCTGAACCCATCCATGACACAGAGACAGAAGGCAGACGCAGAGGGGAATCAACCTGCGAAGGGATCCTGGTAAATATCGGTGCGGATTGATCATCGGAGCACGTGGTCTTTCATGGTAATCAGCCAACCATGGCAGCGTGAAACGTCTCGCGCGGGCTCAGTATAAAAAGGATGGGGGCAGGGGTCAATTCCGTCGGGAATATCGGTCAGATGAGCACGTTTCTTTAGGAGGCGCGAGCGGTGCGCGGCGCTTGGTCCGGTGGAGAGAACGGGTGTTGAGTCTGGCCCGTTGCGGGAGAGGACGAGTCGAGTAAGGCACGCACCGTGCGTAACAGAATATCCGGGGTGAACGGTTTTTGTAAAAACGTGGTTCGATGGGGATCCATACCGCTGTTGACGCTGATATCGTCCAGATACCCGGACATGAACAGCACTCGCAGGTTCGGCTTGATGACGGAGAGGTGCTGCGCGAGCTCGCGGCCGTTCATGCCCGGCATGACCACATCGGTTAGCAAGAGATCGACATGATAGCTTTGCTGCGTGGCGGTCAGGCAGGCTTCGACGCCATTCTTCGCTTCAATCACTTGATACCCGGTTTTGACCAATTCATGACGAATCAAGTCGCGCACGCCGCCGTCATCTTCGACCAGCAGGATCGTCTCCGATCCTTCGCGTGGACGGCTTTGGGGTTTCTCCGCACGAGCGGCGGATGTCTGCGGATTTGCACGCGGGAAATACAAGTCGAAGGTGGTGCCGTGTCCGACCTGACTCCAGACATCGATGCCGCCCCCGCAGGTGGTGACGATCCCGAATACGGTGGACAGTCCGAGGCCCGTGCCCTTGTGTTCTTCTTTCGTCGTAAAAAACGGTTCGAATAAGTGGGCAAGGACCTCGGCATCCATGCCGCAGCCGGTGTCGGTGACCGTGAGTTTGACGTAGTGTCCCAACGGCAAGGGGTGGAGATGATGCATGGGCGTGCGGGCCAGTTCCGTTTGCGATGTTTCAATCGCCAGCAGGCCCCCGTTGGGCATTGCATCCCGGGCATTCACGACCAAATTCATGAGCACTTGTTCCAGTTGCCCCGGATCGGCCTTGACATGGCCGTGATGCGGGTCGGGACGGATGACCAATTGAATATCTTCGCCAATGAGACGACGGAGCATGCCCTCTACATTGGCCAGGATGGCATTTAATGGGAGCACCTGCGGTTCTACCGGCTGCTTGCGGCTGAAGGCCATGAGTTGGCGAATTAAACTCGCGGCTCGCTCTCCGGCTTTCTGCATCTCTTCGATCTTTACACGAATTGGGTTGCCGGCGGGCAGTTCCCCGAGGAGCACTTGGCTGTGTCCCATGATGACCGTCAGGAGGTTGTTGAAGTCGTGAGCCAGTCCTCCTGCAAGGCGGCCGACGGCCTCCATTTTCTGCGCCTGCCGAAACTGTTTTTCGCTCATGCGCAACGCGTCTTCGGCCCGTCTGCGTTCAAGACGCTCGTCAAGTTCACGCAGGGTCCGTTTGATGGATGGGACAAGTCTGCCCAGGCGTTGTTTAAAGATATAGTCCGTCGCCCCGCGCTGCATCATATCGATGGCGAATTCTTCCCCCTGCGTTGCGGAGACAAAGAGGAACGGCACATCCGGATGCAGGGTTCGTGCGAGACCGAGCGCCGCGGCGCCGTCGAAACCGGGAACGGTGGTGTCGGAAAGAATGAGGCTGAAGCTTTCCTGGCGGAGGGCTGCGAGAAAGTCTTCACGCGTGTGAACGCGCTTCGGTTGGCACAGAATACCCCCCTCCCGGAGCGTGGAGTCGATCAGATCCGCGTCCGCCGGGTTGCTCTCAAGATGGATGAATCGCAGGGGCTGAGTCATCATCTGCATCGAGATCGGAATTAGCTGGACCGGCCGGCGGACCGGCTGGCTCCTTCGGGCGGTGGTTCGTTGATCATGCCCCAGAACACGCCCAGTTCTTTGACGGCTTTCAGAAACTGATGAAACTCAACCGGCTTGACGACATAGGCGTTGGCTCCGAGTGCATAACTCTCAGCCAAATCGCGTTCTTCGCGTGAGGAGGTGAGCATCACGACGGGGATCGGCCTGAGGGCCGCATCGTTCTTGATCGTGCGCAGGACCTCAAGGCCATCGACCTTGGGCATTTTCAAATCGAGAAGCACGACGGCCGGATTGCCTTGGAGACGCGTTTTGAAATGGCCGCGGCAATAGAGGTAGTCCAGCACTTCGGCGCCATCATGGCACAGGATGACCTTATCGGCCAAATGATGCTCTTCCATCGCAGCCAGCGCCAGTTCGGCATCGCGCGGATTGTCTTCAGCGAGCAAAATGGGTTTAGAAGCGATCATGCCAAGGGCCTCACTCTCGGGAGGCTGACGTAAAAGGTGGCACCTTCGCCGAGCGCACCTTCCGCCCAGGTTTTCCCCCCATGTCGATGAATAATTCGCCTGACATTGGCCAATCCAATGCCTGTCCCTTCGAACTCATCCGCTCGATGGAGCCGTTGAAACACCCCAAAGAGCTTGTTGGCGTAACGCATATCGAATCCTACCCCATTATCACGTACGAATAACACCGCTTCATCCGGGCCGTTGTCCAGACTGCCGATTTCGATCGTGGCCTGTGGCCTGGTCCCGGTAAATTTAATCGCGTTCGTCATCAGATTCATGAAAACCTGCCGCAACATGGCGGCATCTCCCGTGACCTCAGGGAGTTGAGCGATTGTCCATGAGATTGCGCGATCTTGCAAGTCATGTCGAAGATCGTGCCGCAATGCGGCGATTAATTGGTTCAAATTGACTGTCCCCCGCAACATTTCCTGCCGCCCCATTCGCGAAAACACCAGGAGATCGTCAATGAGTTGTCCCATTCGGGTGGCGGATTCCGAAATCGTCTGTAAGTAGCGTTTCGCCTTATCGTCGAGTGAGATAGACGCGGCTTTCGCGAGCAGCGAGGCATAGCCGTCAATGTGCCGGAGTGGCGCGCGCAAGTCGTGCGACACCGAATAGCTGAACGCCTCCAGTTCCTTATTGGCGGCTTCAAGAAGTTCTCCCCGGCGGTGGAGTTCGTCGGCAATCCGGCGCCGTTCGGTAATATCGTGCCGGATCAGGTAATACACGGCCGCGAGGAGCACGAACAGCAAGAGCGCCCCAATGGTCAACAGAATGATGCTGGAGCGAGTCGTGGTTGTTGATTCAACGACCCGTTGGGTCAAGGCTTTCGTCTCCTCCTGATCCATCTGCGCTTGCAGTCGTCTCGCTGAATCGAGTGCGGTCTTGGCGACCCCCGTGAGCGCCATTCCCCGCACCGAGTCAAACCCTGTCTTGGCGCGGAGTTCGATGGCGGCATGTTCTTCTTGGAGCTGTTGATTGATCAAATGTTCGAGATCACTGACATGCCCACGCTGTGTGCTGCCTGGATCGGTGAGCTCCCGCAAATAGCGAATATATTCGGGCGCGCGGTCCCGCAAGGTGTTGTAGGCGGCCAGATAACTCTCGTCTCCCGTGACGAGAAATCGACGGTGCCCGTTCTCAGCGTCGTCAATCGCTTCTCCGGTTGCTCCGAGACACTGGATGAACTCGTGACTTCGCTTGTCTAAATCGCCATTCCGAATGAGGACCGTCATGTTGCGGTAGGAAATGGCGGAAATGACCAAGATGCCGGCAAAAACCAACCCGAATCCAGCCAGGACGCGCTGTTCGATAGATCGCTTCTGAAACGTGTGAAGCAGTGGCGAGAGGAACGATACTCGGCCGGAACTCTTTTCTTCCGCCGGTGAGGCAGGAGGAAATGCGGAGTCGAGCCCGACGTCAACGGGTTGATGGCGGTTTGGTTCGTTCATGCCTGCAGTGAAAGCTCCGAGATCTGGGGACTGGAGCCTGGGAATTGCGCGTCAATGATGTTGACGCAGTCGGAAGACTGCACAGCACATTGTACCAGAAGGTACTGATATGCGAAGAGAATTGATGGAAGCCGAGAAAAGCGAAGCCGGACGAATCCTCAGCCCCCGAACGGGGTGACCGGCGGAGTCAGGGAAGCAGCGGGTCCAATGAGATTGGAAAACATCAGCGTAGCTGCTACAGCCCAATCGAGGAACGGTTGGGGGTAGATGCCGATTACGAGCGTCCCGGCCAGGCCGACATAGATCACTGCTCGCAGCGGACCCGTGGTCTTGATGGGAGAGGAGTCGAGCGGTTCGTTGATGTACATCTTCTTGACGACGATCAGATAGTAGTACATCGAGACAACGATGTTGACGAGGCCGACGGTAATGAGAATGTAGAGGCCTTCTTTGATGGCGGCGACAAAGATATAGAGTTTCCCAATAAAGCCGGCGAGTGGCGGAACCCCTGCGAGTGAGAGCAGGAAAATTAACATGGCAAACGCCAGAAAGGGCGAGCGACGGTTGAGTCCGCGATAATCGTCGATCTCATCACTGCCCACGGAGTTGCTGATCGCCATGATGACCGCAAAGGCGCCGAGGTTTGCGAAGAGATAGGTCAACAGGTAGAACAAGATTGAGTCAGTGCCCATCTTGGTTCCTGCGGCCAGACCGATCAGGACATTTCCGACCTGCGCGATACCGGAATAGGCCAGCAGGCGCTTAATGTTTCGTTGGGCGATTGCCACGATATTGCCGTACGTCATCGATAGAATAGATGCGGCGACGATGAGCAAGGCCCACGCGGGCTTAAACGTGGCCAGCGCGACAAGGAACAACCGAAGCAGGATGGCGAAGGCCGCGACTTTCGGGGCGATGGACAGGAACGCCGTCACAGGGGTCGGTGCGCCGTGATACGTATCGGGGATCCAGGAATGGAAGGGAACGGCGCCGATTTTGAATCCTAATGCCGCAAAGATCAGCAGGAAGCCGATGACTAATCCCGTCGTCGGGTTCGCGCCACTCATGTCGGAGAAGACGAGCTTGCCGGTTTCGCCGTAGACGAGGCTGATGCCGTACGCCAGCAATCCTGCCGCAAAGACTCCGAGGATAAAGAATTTGAGGCCGGCCTCGTTCGACGCCATGTCGTCTCGCAGATAGGAGACCAGCACGTAAAAGCCGAAGGTCGCAAACTCGAGGGTGACGAAGAGCGATAAGAGATCATTGGCCGAGGCCATGAACATCATGCCTAACGCCGACATCGCGACGAGGAAATAATATTCGCCTCGAAAGAGCGAGAAGCGATGCACATAGTCGATCGAAAGCAGAATGACCAGGATCGTGGCCAGGAGGATCATGACTTTGAAGAAGATCGCCATGCGATCGACGACGAACATCTTCCCGAACAGGGTGCCGGTGATGCCGGTCATGTCGAACCATGCGAGGCAGGCCAGGGTGATAATCACTCCCAAGATGGTCAGGTAGGCCAATTGTTCCTGGACGATGCGTTTGAACGAAAAATCCACGGCCAGGACGACGCACAGCCAGAGCGTGAGAAACAGTTCGGGAAGCAGGAGGAGAAGATCGCTGGCTGAAAGCGTCAGGGAGAAAGTCATCGCGAGGTTACCTTCGCAATCGCCTCACCGGGAACAGGCACGGGCATGGTGTGCGAGCTGGCTTGTGGACTGTTCATCGGAAGCTCTGCGACCGGGACCACTTTGGTAATACGCGCGATCAGCGGGTCGACCCCTGATCGGACCACGGAGTAGAGATGTCCCGGGAAAATGCCGAAGCTGATGCTCACCGTAATCATAATGAGCAGGGGCATGCGATCGACCACTGCCACGGCGTCGTGCGAGTGGCTATACTTTTCGGCCATCGAACCGTAGAAGAGGCCGCGCATCATCTTGAAGAGGTAGGCCATGGTCAACACGATGCCGAGCACTGCCACGACGACTTGGAAAGGGTATTTATTCCAGCTGCCGACGATGATCATCACTTCAGCGATAAAGTTGACGGTCCCGGGCATTCCGATCGAGGCCATGCAACCGATGACGAAGGCCGCAGAGATAAACGGCATCCGGTTGGAGAGCCCTCCCAGGGACGGGATGTCTCGAGTGTGTGTTTGATCGTAGACCCAGCCGGCCATGGCGAACAGCATGCCGGTGGCCATGGCATGCGCGAACATGTAGATGACGGCTCCGCTGAGGCTGATGTAGTCCAAGGCCGCCATGCCCAAGAAGACATAGCCCATATGACTTGAGCTTGAATAACCGATGACGTATTTCGTGTCCTTCGCATAGTACGCCACCAGCCCGCCATAAATAATGCTGAAGATACAGAGCACCGCGGCGCTGGGCATCAGTTCTCGGGTGGTCTCTGGAAGAATTTCGAACGCCACGCGAATGATCGAAAAGTGGCCGAGTTTCATCAGCACGCCGGCATGCAACATGCTGGTAGCGGCCGGGGCGGCGGCGTGACCTACCGGAGACCAGGAATGCAATGGCCAGATCGGCGCGATGGACGCAAAGCCGAAGAAAATCAGGAGCCAGATGAGCGTGGCCAACGGCCCTGAGAAATGGGCTTTCTCGCGCAAGATCAGGATATCGAACGTGTTCAGTCCGGAAAATTTGTAGATGAGCAGAATCCCCATCAAGGCGGCCACGGCAAAGGCGGAAAGAAACAGGACCAGCTTCATCGCCGCATATTCTTTGCTGTTTGCGCCGAAGTTGAAGATAAAGCCGACGGAGTCACGTTGTTTCAGGCCTTCGGGGTCCGTCATTTCAAGGTATTTCTTGGTATGACTGCCCCACATGCCCAAAAGTAGGTACATGGGGATGACGGACATTTCATAGAAGAAGTACAGGAAGAATAAGTCGAGCGACATGAAGACGCCGATGGTCGCGGCAGCGAGAATCAGGATCCAGATGTAGAACTCTTTCATCCGGTCTTTGATATGCCAGGAGACGAAGATGCCGGCGAACAACAAAATGCCTGAGGCAAGCACCAGCGGAGTGCCAATGCCATCGACGCCGAGATGCAGGGAAATGCCGAGCTGTCGGGACCACTCAATCCGCTGGATGAACTGATAGCCGCCCTTCACTGAATCATAGGCATAAAAGAGATAGACGGAGGCGGCCAACGAGACAAACGCCGAACCGGCGGCAATGCCTCGTACCAGCGAAACTTGACGGTTGGAGACGAAAATTAATCCCAGGGCTCCCAGAAAGGGCGCGAACAAAATGATGAGCAGCGTGTATTCAGCCATATCTTACTTCGCTGGCACGTGGATAACAGTGTCTACTGAGGCCACTTTCGCACGATCAAGCCGGTCGACGAGTGCTTGAATGGATCCATTCATCATTCTGAGGAAGGGTGAGGGATAGAGGCCGATCCACAAAATCATAATGGAGAGCGAGAGGGCAATGGTGATCTCGCGCATGTGGAGATCTTTGACGGCCGCCGACACGTGTTTGCTGAGCGGGCCGAGCATGGCGCGCTCGTAATACCACAGAAAATACGCAGCTCCGAAGATCACGCCGAGTACGGCCACGGCCCCGAACCACCATTTCGCTTTGAAGGCACCCAAAAGAATCAAGAATTCCCCGACGAATCCGTTGGTGCCAGGCAGTCCGATCGACGCCATGCCGATCAAAAGAAGGAAGGTCGCCAGGAGCGGAGCCTGCTTGGCAAAACCTCCGAAGGACGATAAGTGCGAGCTCTGTTGGCGGGTTGACAGGAACCCGGCCATGAAAAAGAGGCCGGCCGTGCTGAACCCCAGATTGATCATGGTCAACAGGCTGCCCTGGAGTCCCTGGAAATTCAACGCAAAGAGGCCCACCACCACAAATCCGAGGTGACTGATACTGCTAAATGCGAGTAATCGTTTGAAATCTGATTGCACCAGCGCCACGACCGCCCCATAGAGAATGGCAGACAGGGCTAATACCATGACGATGCCAACCACTCCTTCGCTTTTTGATGCATCGGGCACTAATGGGAAGGTGAAGCGGAGGAATCCATAGGTGCCCAATTTCATGCCGGCCAACATGACGGCCATGCCGATCGGACCTTCGACGAGGGCATCAGGAAGCCAGGTGTGAAATGGGAACACCGGCGCTTTGAACGCAAACCCCATAAACATGAGCCAGAAGATCAAAATCTGCTGCGAGAGTGGAATTGGAACGGAGAGCAGCTCAAGCAGGTCGAATGAATACACGTGATCCATGTGATGGCTCACGGCCCACTGGTGATAGTTAATGTCGAGCAAGGCAATGCCGACCAACATAAAGACGCTGCCCAGAAGTGTATAGAGAACGTATTTCAAAGCTGCGTAATGGCGGTCGGCTCCTCCCCCCCACAGCTTGATCAGGAAGTAGCTGGGAATGAGCATGAGTTCCCAGAACACGAAGAAGAGGATTAGATCGATAGAGACAAAAATGCCGATCGTGGTGGTTTCAAGGGCCAGGAGGGCCATGAAATAGAGGCGCACCTGATTACGGATCGTGTCCCAGGAATAGATCACTACCAAGACCGTCAGAAAGGCCGTCAACCCCACGAAGAGCACGCTGATGCCGTCGACGGCGAGGTGATATCCGATTCCCAGCGCCGGCATCCACCGGGCGTGTTCGGCGAACTGCATGGCCGCCGAATCAGGGACAAAACGCACGAGGACGAGGCAGGCGAGCGCCAGTTCGACGAGGGTAATACCCAATGTCGTCGATTTGAGAAGATCCTCATCGTCAATCAGCCAGAGAACCGCCGCCCCGACCAGGGGGAGGAAGATCAGGTACGAGAGGATGGGGAACCCGAAACTGAACTCTTCAAGCATCGTAAATCCAAAAATCTGCCGCGTCAGCGTGCTGAATAACCTGTCGAACCGCCTCCGGTCCAGATCAACAAGATGAGGTGGACGAGAATGAATAGTCCCGCCACGATGATAGCTGCATACTGATGTACCATGCCGGTTTGCAGGCGGCGACAGGAGCGTGCCAAGAGGTGATTCGCATAGCCGATAATATTGAGGCCGGCATAGACCACGTGTTTTTCCGTCCAGGTAATCGCCGCAGAGCTGAGGTCGGTGCCTCGGTCAATGCCGCGGACAAGTCCGTCAATAATGGTGCGGTCGAACCAATCGCAGAGGCGGCCCAATTGTTTGGTGGGTTCCACGAACAGGGTGTCGTAGAGCTCATCGACATAGTACTTGTTGAGCAAGGTGGTATATGCGCCGGGCATGCGGTCGGCAAGGGCTGCGGCGGCGGTTGATGGGCCGCTATAGAAGTAGTGTGCGAGGCCCCATCCGAGCAGCGCGATGACGGTCGCCGTCCCCATGAGCCCGAACATCAATGCTGGCGGCGTCGCATGCTCCTCACCCGCGACTCCTGCCACGGAATGGAGGAAATGGTGAAACCAGCCGTTTTCCGGTGGAACGCCAGGAAACCCGCCGATGACGGACAACGTGGCCAGCACGACGAGAGGGCCGATCATGACCATGGGCGATTCGTGCACGTGTTCGGCCGTATGATGATCGAGTCGCGACGTTCCATAAAATGTCAGATACGTCAGGCGGAACATGTAAAACGACGTGAGGAAGGCGCCGACTGCTGCCATGCCGTACAGGAGATAGTGATGATGGACGAAGGCATGGCCCATGATTTCGTCTTTGCTCCAGAACCCCGCCAAAGGCGGAATTCCCGCGATCGCGATCGTGCCGATCAGGAACAATGTATGGGTCCATGGAATTTTCGACTTCAAGGCGCCCATCTTGCGGATATCCTGCTCGCCTGAAAGAGCATGGATGACCGAACCGGCTGACAAAAAGAGGAGGGCTTTAAAGAAGGCGTGGGTCATAAGATGGAATACGGCGGCTGTGTAGGCGCCGAGACCGCAACCAAGGAACATGTAACCGAGTTGGCTCACAGTGGAATAGGCCAGGACACGCTTGATGTCGGTCTGCACTAGGCCGATGGTGGCGGCGAAAAGAGCCGTCAATCCGCCGATCCAGGCGACGGTCGTCATCGCCATCGGCGCCAGGTCGAAAATGGCGTGATTCCGAACGATCATGTACACGCCGGCCGTCACCATCGTGGCGGCATGGATGAGCGCGCTGACAGGGGTGGGACCTTCCATTGCATCGGGCAGCCAGGTGTAGAGTGGCAATTGGGCTGATTTGCCGACGGCTCCCACGAGGAGGCAGAGCGCGATCGCCGTGGCCATTTCAGGCGACAGCTGCGCCGCGTTTTGCATCACCTGCGTGTAATCGAGTGTCCGGAAGTTCACGAAGACAAGGAAAATGGCCAGCAAAAAGCCTGCATCGCCGATGCGATTGACCACAAACGCCTTGGTCGCCGCTTTGGCCGCCGATACCTTGTCGTAGTAGTAGCCGATCAACAGATACGAACAGAGGCCGACGCCTTCCCACCCGATGAACAGAACCACATAGTTGTTGCCCATGACCAGCAGGAGCATCGACACCATGAAGAGGTTCATGTACACGAAAAACCGCGTGAAGCCGGCTTCTCCATGCATGTACCCCACGGAGTACACATGGATGAGGAATCCTACTCCGGTGATGACGAGCAGCATGATGCAGGTTAGGGGGTCAATCAGATAGGCGAGATTAATCGTGAGATCGCCGCCGAAGATCCATTTATAGGCAATGACTTCGCGAGCCGCTCCGGTACGTAAGGTTTCCGTGAAGACTGCGAGCACGCAGAGGAACGACATGAGGACCGAACCCCATGCAAAACGATGAGCCAGGTCGCGGGAATAGCGGTGCCCGAAGAGACCGTTCACGATAACGGCCATCAGCGGAAACAACGGAATCAATTTTACGATCAAGTCGATGGAGTCGGACACGTTACCACTTCAATAGGTTCATCTCGTCCACATTGGTCGAGATCTTGCCTCGGAATACCACAATGATGATTGCCAGCCCGATGGCGGCTTCACCCGCTGCGATGGCGATGATAAACAACGCCACGATCTGACCCTGCATGGATTCGAGGTAATGAGAAAAGGCGACCAGGTTGATCGTGGCCGCATTGAGCATAATTTCGACGGACATCAGCACGATGATAAAGTTGCGGCGGATGAGAACCCCGAGCAAACCCGTCGTAAAGAGAATGGCACTGACGGCGACGTAGGCGGATAAAGGAATCATGCGTCCCGCCTTGTTTCGATAGATTTGGGCGCTTTGGCTAGAACGATCGCGCCGACGATTGCGCCTGTCAGGAACACACCAATAATTTCAAATTGGAGCAGATAATCGCTGAACATCTTGATGCCTACCGCATGAGCATCTCCGTTCAACAGAACGGCTGCCGTAGATGCATCACCTCGAGATCCGCTAAACGGGGAACGGATGAGTAGGAACAGCAGGTAGATCAACCCGATGACAGCCGGAGCCAGGAGATACGGAGTTCTCGCATGGAAATAGCGGTCGTCAGTTTTGAGGTTCAATAGCATGAGCACAAAGAGGTAGAGAACCAGAATGGCGCCTGCGTAGACGATGACTTGAACGGCCCACAGGAACTCGGCGTTCAGCATCACAAACAGCCCTGATACATGGAGCAACAGAGCCAGAAGCGCCAAACCGCATTGCACAGGATTCTTCAACGCCACGGTGAGAATGCCGGCGACAATACTGACCACTGCGAAATACGCGAAAAACACGAAAGCCATAACGGTACGATTCAGCTCAAATGTTTGGGTTGCGACTGTGTGGGCTTTAGCACGGACTGCGGAAAGTAGTAACGATACTCCCGGCTCTCGTCCGAATTCTTTTCTTGATTATGGGTATACAAATATTTTTTAGCGTCCTCGAGGTGGCGTTCACCAACCTCGTAGAGCCGTTTCTTATCGAAGAGGAGGGTCCGCTTGTCGTGGGTGGAATATTCATACATTTTCGTCATCGCCAGTGCGTTGACCGGACAGGCTTCGACGCAGTATCCGCAAAAGACGCACTTGGTGATGTCGATATAAAACTCACTGGCAAATCGCTGCAGCGGTCGTTCGGGATCTTCCTGGCTGATCACCTTGATGCAGCGAGAGGGACAGGCCGCTTCACAGAGATCGCATCCGACGCAGCGATCACGTCCGTCGCTATAGCGAAGGAGGCCAAGAGCACCCCGATGGCCGTCCGGAATGGTGCGCTGCTCACGCGGATACTGGAACGTAATAGGGCGATGGAACATGTGCTTGAAGGTGACCTTCATGGCGTCCCAGATTTCATAGAACAACGCCGCCTGCAGAACTTTTTTGGTCAACGCCCCGACACTCATTCCCACCACCTTTGACGACATCAAAAAGACGGACGAGCTTACTCTTACGCACCAACCTTTTCAATCTTTACACGCGTTGATTTGAAATACGGCACGCCGGTTACAGCATCGACTTCAGTCGTCATCAAATCTTTTATTGGAGGCTCATTAAAATGTTCGGGGAAAAAGCACGATCCGGCCTGGACATCCGGGTCTGCTTTCACTCCGGCCTGCACGGATGCTTGCTGCGAGCTCAGGCGGACAGTGGATTGCTCGGTCAGGCCGAGTTTCTCCACATCAGCCGGATTCATTCGTATACGCCCATTATTGGGCTCAATATTGATGAGCCCTGACGCCTGCGTGGACATTTTCCCGGAATGGTAGAGGACCTGTCCCATCACGAGGGTAAATGGCCGTGAAGTGTCGTCCATGGCCTGCCGTCTGCGATACCGGGTGACAACCTCGCTGGAATAGCCATTAGAGAGGTATGCGTCAGCGGAGGGAGCAATACGGCGTGGCTGCCCCAAGTTGTAGTAGCCAGGGAGCAGCTTCATAATTTCGTTCTGCACATCCTGCGGTGATTGATAGGGCCATTCGTAGCCGAGGCCATTGGCTAAGGCCGTCATGATATGCCAATCCGGCAAGCTTTCTCCGACCTGGTCAAGCGCCTGGCGGACACGCAGAACTTTTCCTTCCAGATTGGTGAATGTTCCGTCTTTTTCCGCATAGGTAGCCGCGGGGAGGACGACATGAGCCATGCGGCCTGTTTCCGTGAGAAACGGATCCTGAACAATCAGGAGTTGCAACTTGTCGAGGGCCCCCTTCACATCCATGGAGGCGGGCAAGGTTGCCAACGGGTTTTCCCCAATGACATACAGTGCCTTGATTTGGCCTTTCTGAATGCGGGTGAAAATCTCCAGAAGATTGGCGCCCGTGCCGATTGCCGGAAGGGTCACTTCCCAAGCCTTCCCGAACCGTTCTCGAGCCCCGGGATCGTCGAAGCGGGCCTGCCCCGGAAGGAACTCTGGAGCAACACCCATGTCGATGGCACCCTGTTCGTTCACCTCTTCGGTGACGGTAGTGACACCGCATCCTGGTTGTCCCAATTTGCCGGTCACCCATGCCAGGTCAACGAGCTTGAGGACATTCTCGTATCCGTTGGGACGGCGGACAATCCCTTCCGCGCACAAAGCCACGGCCCGCGGCGCTTCCGCAAAAATGGCAGCCACCTCGCGGATCTGGTCCACTGAGATCCCGGTCGTCCGGGATACCTCGTCCAGGGATATTTGAGCGACTGCTTGTTTCAAGGCTGCAAATGCCTGCGGGTGTTGTGTCGTACTGGTTTCATCGACCAGATCCTGCTCGATGACGGCTTTGACGAGACCATCAATGAGCAGTGCTTCGGTACCCGGCTTCACCAGGAGTGGATGCGATGCCAATTGGGCGATATTCGTGTTCGATGAATCCACGACGATCACTTGGGCGTGATACACACGGATGGCTTCTTTAATGCGGACCGCGGTCAGGGGGTTGGTTTCTGTAATATTGGAACCGATGACGAGGACGGCCTTGGCCTTGGTCAGATCTTCCCAATCATTGAGCGGTCGGCCAATCCCGACGGCATGTCGGACGGCGTGCACGTAGTTTAAGTGGCCGTATCGGGCGCTACTGTCGAGTTGATTGGTCCTGAGGCCGCCACGCATGAGCTTCTGAAACAAGTAGAGTTCTTCGTTGGTGCAGCGGGCAGTAATGAGTCCAGCGATCGATTCCGGGCCGTGCTTGCGGTGGATGTCTGACAACTGATCGATGACGGTCTGCATCGCATCGAGCCATGGCGTCTCTTTCAGAGTGTCGCCGGTGCGAACCAGGGGTTGCCGGAGTCGTTGCTGACTGTCGATGTATTGAAATCCGAATCGGCCCCGAACGCACAGTCCGCCGTGCCCCTTGGCGGTTTCAGACCGGTCGCCCCATTTGTTTTTCCAGGAAAGCGGCGACGTCACGCGAACGACTTCCGTGTCCTTTGTTTCGAGGTGCATTTGGCAACCATCGCCACAATAGTTACACGTCGTCGTGGTCTTCCTCATCTGCCACGGCTTGTAGAGATATTTCGAGTACTTATTCGTGATGGCGCCGACGGGACACACGGCCAAGCAATCCCCGCAGAATTCACAGGCAAGTGGCTGGTCTCCCTTGGCGACAACCTGGTTGAAGCCGCCCTTCTTCATGAATTGCAGCGCGTCGATCATCAACACGTCTTTGCAGACGTTGATGCATTCCGCACAGGCGATGCAGCGGTTCATGTTGAAGTCCAAAACCAGGCTACGGGTGTCTTCTGGAATGAACTTTTGTTTGGCGTTGGCCAGGTTCGTGACGCCATGCTGGAAGGCCATGTCCTGGAGTTCGCAGTGCCCGTCCGCGTCACAGACGGGACAATCAAGCGGGTGAACTGAAAGATGCTTCTCAACCGCTTTCTTTCGGGCGGCGAAGAGGTCATCACCGTCGGTCCTGATCACCATGCCGGCTGCCGCTTTCGCCGTGCAGGATCGTACCGGCGCCTTCTTCCCTTCCTGCATGACAAGGCACATGCCGCACGATCCGAACGGATCGAAGGTGTAGTGGTAGCACATGGCCGGAATAATCTTGCCGGTGCTGGCGATCACATCGTAAAGCGAAACGCCGTCCTTGGCCGATACCGTTCGTCCGTCAATCGACAGTTCAATGGTCGCGGCTTCAACGTCCGGATTAGTCGCTGGTTTCAAACCCATGCTTTGGCCTAGTACTTAGTTATAAGTGTTTGGAGGGGACTGAGAAGTTCACACTTCTTTGACCCACCTCTCAATGTGCTTATCTGTCACACTCTCCCATGACGATGTCGTATGTTCCGAAAATCGTCACGGCGTCGGAGATCATATAGCCTTTCGACATATGATCGAATGCCCCCATATGAATAAACGAGGGGGCGCGGATTTTCAGTCGGTACGGCTTCCCGCCGCCCGTGCTGACGATGTAGAAACCCAACTCACCCTTATGCGCTTCGGTCCCGCAGTAGATTTCTCCGGGAGGTGCATTGAACCCCTGCGAGAACAGCTTGAATTGCTGAATCATGGATTCCAGGTTCGTGAATACGCGCTCTTTGGGAGGCAGCGTCACGCTGGGTACATCCGCCATAATAGGGCCATCCTGGATCTGTTCGAGACACTGGCGGATGATCTTGACGCTCTCGTAGAGCTCTTGCACGCGGATCCAGTACCGATCATACGTGTCGCCGTTCTTGCCGACAGGGACGCTGAATTCACACTTGGGATAGGCAGAATAGGGTTCGTATTTGCGAAGATCGAAATCAACGCCGGACCCTCTCAACGTTGGTCCGCTCAAGCCAAAGCTCAATGCATCTTCAGCTGAAATCACGGCGACGCCCTTCGTGCGTGCCAGCCAGATACGATTCTTCTCGAGGAAAATGACGTATTCATCGATCTTCGGTGGGAAGTAATCGAGGAATTGCTTCAATTTGGCAAACAGAGACGGGGTGAAGTCGCGCTCGACACCGCCGATGCGGTACCAGCTGGTCGTCAGGCGGGCACCACAGAGCTCATCGAACCAATCCAACAGAATTTCCCGATCACGGAAGCAGTAAAAAAATACGGTCATCGCCCCGATATCAAGGGCTTGCGTGCCAAGCCAGAACTGGTGACCGATGATACGTTGAATCTCCGCGACGATCGTACGCAGGTACTCAGCACGATCCGGCACGGTGATGTTCATCAATTTTTCAACCGCGCGGCAGTATGCGAAGTTGTTGTACATCGCGCAGACATAGTCGAGCCGATCGGTATGCGGGATGAATTGGTGATACGTCCCTTCTTCGGCGAGCTTTTCCACGCCACGGTGGAGAAAACCCATAACCGGAGTCGACTTGACCAACCGCTCCCCTTCCAACTCCAGAATCACCTTCAACACTCCATGGGTGCTGGGGTGTTGAGGGCCCATATTGAGCAGGAGTTCCTCGGTCCTGAGCGTTGGAAGCGTTTCGCTCTCCGGATGCTCGGGATCAATTTTATAAACGGTAGTACTTTGATCTTCGAACTGTGCCATGGTCGTTCAGTGGGGCTAAACCTGTTGCCTATCGGGTCGGTTCATCCAAAAACTCAAACGTGTCTCGCCAACCCTTGCCACGAAGCGGAAAATCTTTACGCAACGGATATCCCTCGTCGTATTCGTCCGGCATCAGAATGCGTCTAAGATCCGGATGGTTACGGAACCGGATGCCCATCATGTCATAGACTTCGCGTTCCATAAAATCGGCGCCTTTCCAGACGTCGGTCAGGGAATCGACGATGCAATCGGATTCCGGTACGCGAGTTTTCAGACGAATCCGTTGTCGTGTACGAATCGAGTAGACCTCGTAGACGACTTCAAACCGATCTTCATCGTCGGGCCAGTCTACTGAGCTGACATGGACGATGTAGTCAAACCGTAATGCAGGATCGTCCCGCAGAAACTTGGCTACATCGTGCAACGTCTCAGGCTTCACCGTCACGGCGAGGTCCCCGCGCCACTCCACTACTTTTGTGCAAGCGCCAGGAAAGGTGTCCTCGATACGTTGGGCTAGTTGGCTCATGAAGTCGTTCCGTCCGTCAGACCTTCAGCGCGTCCTTCACTTCTTTGGGCTGGGAGAGGAAGACGCGCTTCTGCATGATCCGCTCCTGCAACTTCAGAATGCCATCGAAGAGCGCTTCTGGGGTTGGAGGGCATCCCGGCACATAAATGTCTACCGGCACGAATCGGTCAACTCCCTGAACCACACTGTAACTGTCGTATATATTTCCTGACGTTGCGCAGGAGCCCATGGCGATCACGTACTTCGGTTCGGGCATCTGGTCATAAATTTTGCGAATGACGGGCGCCATGCGCCGGCAGACGGTACCTGCGACGATCATCAGGTCGGATTGTCGGGGCGAGGCCCGGAAGACCCCTGCGCCATAACGATCCATGTCATAGCGTGATGAGACAGCCGCGATCATTTCGATTGCGCAGCAGGCCAGACCGAAGGTCATCGGCCATAAGGATCCTTTTCTGGCCCAATTCACGGCTTTTTCAACCGTGAGGGTAATGACATCGGGAGAGCCGTCTTTATCATGGCCACCGAGTTGAATTAATCCCATTCCAATGCTCCTTTTCGCCAGGCGTAGACATAGGCGACGAGGAAAAGCCCGATAAAGATCAACATCTCGATCAAGCCAATGAGGCCGATCTTATTAAACACAATGGCCCAGGGGTAAAGAAAGATAACTTCCACATCGAAAATTACGAACAACATCGCGAAGATATAGTAACGCACGGGAAACGGCATTCTGGCGTCAGAAAAGGGTTCAGATCCGCACTCATAGGTGGATAGCTTCTCTGGTTCAGGATACTTCGGTTGAACAAAATAGCTGATAATCAGCGTGCCGGCGCCAAACGCCAGTGCGATGAACACAAAGACGAGTACCGGAAAATATCGACTGAGATACTCTAAGAGGAGCTCGGAACCGGCCATTAGCTCGAACCTCAACGGGTTTGAGGGCTTATAAGGCTATTTAAGAGGTCGGAATCTTAGCCCTTGCTCATTTTTAATAGCAAGCGCACAAAGGACCTAGGGCTTTAGTCCCGATAGTCCTAGAAAGTGAATACTGTCCAGGAGTTAGGAGCGCGCGTCGATTGTCACACTTCGCGGGGCTTGCTTGATGTCTTCTTGCGCGATGTCGCTGAAACATCGCTGGTCGAATGCTCTTGCGTGGAGGCGGTCTTCATCTGGCTGGCCGGAGTTCTCAAACCAGCCGGAGGAGATCCGGCGCCGATATCCCACTCAGATGCCATGAGCGTCGATGGCTGAACCTTGGTTCGGCGGGGCATCTGAGTGTTGATGCGTCGTTTGTCCATTGCGTTGGTCACCCGCTCGATAGTGGTTCCGGGACGTATTCGGTTCCGATCTCACGATAACATCCAGATTGGCCTGATTCAAACCCTTGGCCTGTGGGCGGTTTCTTGACAACCCTCTGCTCTTTGCTAAGGTTGCTACAGGCAACCCTCCTAGGTGTGATGAATATGAGGACATTATCTATGCGCGCCAGCCTGACCATCCTCTCATGCAGTCTCATGGCTGTAACGGCCATCCCAGTGTACGCTCAGAATGCGCAAAGCGTGCGACTGGGTGAGGCAGCCTTGACCTATGCCGCCGGGTCGATCAGGCAAGACATGCCGATCGAGGGTGTCATCAATGTCATTACTGGCGACAATCAATTGTCCGGGAATCGAATGATGTTGGGCTGGTCCGGGACGGACACGCTGTATCTCAAACTGAAAAACCCAGGCGAGGCGGCGCTCGGTGACCTCTACACCGTATATCGGCGGTCTCGCAAGGTGTTCCATCCCATCACCAAGCAGTATCTGGGATATGTCATTAATCGGGTCGGTGTTGTGAAAGTCGTGCAGCTGGATCCCGTGCTCGTAGGCGTGCAGGTTGTTCGGTCTTACGCACCACTTTCACCTGGTGATCCCGTCATGCGCTTTACGCCTCCGGCCGCGGAGGAAGTCAGCGAGCCTGTTTCTTCAGGGCCAGATGTGGAAGGGATGATCGTTGAGTTACAGGCTGACAAGCATATGTCACTCGTGTCGCAGGGCAATGTGGTGTACCTCGACAAGGGGCGCGACGATGGTCTCCGGTCCGGAGACTCTATGGAGGTGTTTCGCACGGGCGGCGGCTTGCCCGAGCGAAAGATCGGCGAAGTGAGAGTGCTTGCCACGGAACCTCATACGGCCACCGCGGTCTTGTCCAAGGCTTCGGCCCGCGCCCTCGTCGGAGATCGTCTTCGTTCCAAACATGGCGTGCCCGTCGAGGCCATGCAGCCTGAGATCGGAGAGATTGATCGTCAGGCAGCAACCGTACAGCCTGTGATGGTGGCGAAGACGGATGCTTCCGTCCGTGAGGCGAATGGAGGCCGTCTGCCCGCCACAGGGAAAATCGAACGTACTCGTGGAAGTCGGCGACTCAACCTGGACGACCTGGCCGACCAGTTGGAATACGAGTCCGGAGAAGTCAAAGTGAAGCCCGCCGGGATACCCATCCTTGACAAATTGACCGAGTATTTAACGACTACGGCCACTGGTCAGCAGGTTCGCGTCGAAGGGCATTCCGATAACATGGAGATCGGCCCGTCCTTGAAAGGCGTATTTCCCACCAATTGGGAATTATCGAAGGCCCGGGCGGCAGAGATCGTCCGGTATTTGGTCGAGAAGGGTGGAATGGATTCCGCGAAGCTGTCTGCCGTCGGGTATGGGGCCAGCCGGCCGGTGGCGAGCAACGGGACCGAAGAGGGACGCAAGAGAAACCGTCGCATTGAAGTCGTACTGGAGTCCCTCGAAGAGGCGGCTCCAGCGCAACCGGTGAAAGCCTCGGTTGATGAAACGACACCGGTGTCGACACAGTTTACGTATAACCAGATGAATGCCGTGCCGGTGAATCCGACGAGCGTCCCGGTGTCGGAGGTGCCGTCTGGACCGGCTCCCTCGGATGTGACACCCGAGCGTGGCCCGATAGCTCCCGAGGCCGGAGTGCCGGCTTCTCCCGCTGATGGGATGCCACCGTCGCCTGCCCCTGGCTCCTAGTAGAGGCGGCGGCTGGTCTCTCGCAAGAGGCCGGCCGCCGTTCAGTGCCCTCTCTGTAACCTTTCTCCTTATCTGATCTGATTACCTGTTCGGGCTCATTCCTCGCGCGAGTTGATCCCGGTTGTCATTGTTGCACCGGGCCGGTGTTGTTAGAATGCCGCATGCTCGACCCTCCTTTGCAGCAGCCAAGTGCGATGATTCCGGCTCCTTCTCCTGCGTATGTTGATGTCGTATTGCCTCGTCGGCTTCATCAACCGTTCACCTATATCATCCCCTCAGAACTCAAGGGCCGCGTCGCCATTGGACGTTCGGTGGTGGTGCCGTTTGGCTCGCAAGACCTTCACGGCCTTGTCATTGCGGTGCATCATCGGCTTCCACCTGGCGCCCCACAGAAGGGCCTCAAAGCCATTCGTTCGTTAAGTGTGGGGTCAACGGATCATCTGCTTACGGCCGACCAAATCGGGCTCAGCCACTGGGTTGCGGAACGGTATGCCGCACCGTGGGGGCAATGTATCAAGCTCGTTCTGCCCCCTGTCGATCGAGTGGGGGCGTCCCAGACGCGATATATGGCGCCAGCGCAGGGCCTTGCGACGAACGCGTCCGTCGAGCCGTTGGGAGAAACCGAAACAGAGTTGCTCGCCCGCTTACGCCGGCGTCCCCAGGGCATCATGGCGACGACTCTTCTGAAGGGCGACAAGTCCCGCACGACCCTTGCCTTGCAGGCACTGATCCAAAAGGGGCTGGTGAGTCGTTGTGAAGAACGGGCCGCCCAGAAAAGCGTCCGTCCTGCAAATCAACAGAGCCAGTTGTCAGGAGGCGGGCTTCCTATGGAATCGGTGGAGGCTGTTGAGAATTTGGAGCTGCCTCATGCGGAAGCCATGTCCTGGTCAGCGGTTCTGGAACAGGCATTGGCAAAGAAGACCTTCGTCTCCTTGCTCCTGGAGGGTAGCCACTGCACCAGACAGTGGTGTCTGGCGCAAGCGGTTCGAGCCACCCTTCGCCTCGGGAGGCAGGCGTTGATTCTCACGGGTGATGTCGAGCATGCGAGTCGTTTAGCTGATTCCTTCGCCGCAGAAGGCGAACAGCCGATGCTCCTGCACAGTGGTCTATCGATGACAGCGCGGGCGGCGGTCTGGCAGGCGGCGCAAGAGGGGTCGGTCAGGATTCTGATTGGCACCCGCATGGCGGTCTTCGCTCCCCTGAGGCGGCTAGGCCTTGTGTGGGTGGATGGTGAGGATGATGCGTCTTTCAAAGAAGAGCAGGTGCCCCGGTATCATGCCCGAGAGGTGGCTCACTATCGGGCTTCCCGCGACGGCGCGGTGCTCGTGCTTGCCTCGAATCATCCATCTCTCGAGAGTCTGTCGGCGGTTCAGGAAGGACGCATGACGGCATGTAAGTATCGCGATGCGGGCGAACTGCCGGCTGTGCACGTCATCGACATGAAGGAGTATCCCAGAGACGCCTCAGGAGGGACGGTGTTATCGCCTCCTCTCACCGAAGGACTACGAGAGGCGTTGCGGCAGCACGCCTTATCGATCCTGTACCTGAATCGCAAAGGGTTTGCGAGTGTGCTGCATTGCGGGGATTGCGGGGCGATGCCGCAGTGTGATGCCTGTAGTGTCGCGCTGACGTTCTTCAGGCGAAGCAATCATGTCCGGTGCCACTACTGCGGTCGAACCAAACCTGTGCCCGAACACTGTTCCCGCTGTCAGTCGCTCAAGTTGGAACCGGTGGGATCAGGGACGGAACGTGTCGAAGAGGCCGTCCGACGTCTGTTCCCGCAGGCCCGGGTCGGACGTGTGGATGGCGAAACGATTCGTCGTCCAGCCGATGCACGGGCCTTGAATCGGTTGTTGGCCGCAGGGGAACTCGATATCGTGATCGGAACCCAGATGATATTCCGACTTGGTCTCGAGGGGCGGGCGTTGTGTGTCGCGCTTCCCGACGCGGATGCCGGTCTCCACATTCCCGATTTCCGTTCTGCGGAGCGGATGTATCATGCCCTTCGAGATGCCGCCGAGCTGGCCCGTCCCGCCTCTGAGGGTGGCCGGCTTCTCATACAAACGCGCTTGGCAGACCATCATGCGATTATGGCGCTGTCCTGCGGTGACGAAGAGGTGTTTGTGAGGCAGGAGCAGGCCTTTCGGCAGATGCTTCAGTATCCGCCCTGGACCCGCCTGGTCAGGTTAGATGTGTCCGGAACACAGGAGGCCATGGTATCTCAAGCCGCCGATCGCTGGGCGGCATTGCTCAAAGCCCAGGCGGCAGGCAGGGAACCGATGGTTGTGGTCTTGGGCCCATCTCCCGCGCCGCACGTTCTGAGGCGCGGTCGGTACTGCTGGCAGATTCTGATCAAATCCGCGTCTCTGGAGGCAGGGAAGGAGATAGCCGTGCGAACGCGTGAGGACGTGGAGCGGGAATCACGCCGTGGTGGCCTCCGTTATGATATTGACGTCGATCCGGTCTCGATGGCCTGAGGCGAGTCAATTCCGGGAGCGTTTCTTCTTGCCTCTTGGTGTGGCCTGTTGTCCCTGCTGCACCGGAACCGGTGGCGCGTGCTGTGCCCGCAGCCGTTTGAACAGACCAAGGGCAAACGTCACCCAAAACACCGAGGTGAAAAGGCCGAACAGCACAGCATTCAGAATCGTTCCCATCTGTTCTTCCGTCGGCTGAATCCCTTCCACCCGGATGCGTACCATGGTCACAATCGGCCAGGTCATGCTTTCGATACCAAGCCCCAATGTTGTCCAGGCCCATACGGTCCCGATGCTCCGCCCTCGCCAGAGGAGAAATGCGGTTGCGGCAACGGCGACAAGCAGCGTCCAGACGAGTCCTGCCTGGTCCCACATGACAAAGATGCCGCCGGCAAGCACCAGGCCGCCCAGTAGTGCGTTCAGTTGGGGATTCCACCAGGTCATGATCATGGCCTTGTTGATGAGTACGAGGAGACGAAAGCGGGCGTAGTGTGCGGATGGATCGGCCGGAAGTCAATGGACTGCCGTGCCGCGAACATCGAGTCGGCGTGTTTCGTTAGCCGGCAATCTCTGCCTGAACGGCATCCAGCAGCTGTTGCATCTCGAAGGGTTTTTGGAGCGTGCGGCGGGCGCCGAGCATGCGGGCGACATCCAGGAAATTGAGGATGCCGATCATGTCGCTTCCGCCGGTGATGGCCATGATTTTGGCGTTGGGGAATTCTCGCCGCAAGGTCAAAATGCTCTCCACGCCGTCCTGGTCCGGCATGAGAATATCCATGATCACCAAATCAGCGGGCGCTTGACGATAGTGCGACAAACCTTCTTTGCCGTCGGCGGCTTCTTGGACACGATAGCCCGCCTGCTCGAGCGTGCTACGGATAAGGCGGCGAATCGCTTCTTCGTCGTCCACGATCAAAACCGATGGCATAACGTTCCTCTCAGGAGTTCTCGTGATGGCTCTCTGGGGGCAAGTGGTGCGGCCCTGCAGAGGTGGTAATTCGGATCTCTATGAGTTGCCGGCACTCATCGCGAATCTATCGCTCTTTGTCGCGCTCAGCAAGAAATTCCTTCTGTCCTGTGATGTCTGATGCGTCTGCGCGAGGGAGCTCTGGTGCGCCGATGGCCCCGGGTGGAAGTATCGCAGGCAAGTAGACTTCGATGGTCGTTCCCTGGCCGACTGTGCTGGTCGAGCGAAGTGTTCCCCCATGCTCACTCACGACGCGTTGAACCCCTGCGAGTTCCGTCCCGGCCTGGGTTCCATCCGGAAGGTGGGCGAACAACGGTCCCACTTTATGACGATGGTCTTGGGCGCTCACTTCCTCGCCTGTATCAGACACTGTGAGGCAAACGTAGTGGCCAGGGCGAAGGGGAAGGTCCTCTGCGTTCGTCGATTGGGTCAGGTCGACATTGTCGAGGCGCACTTCAAGGATGCCGCCGTCCGGTTTCAT
>CAADGJ010000381.1 GCA_900696505.1 uncultured Nitrosospira sp. | reverse complement strand
GATCCCGGTTGACGAGTTCCTGAAATCCGACCCCACCTTTCCAGGCTGTCATGGCATTGCGCTGGACCGCCTCATACGACTCCTTGCGCTGAGCCCCCTTATCGATCAACGCGAGCAGGAGCCGCTGCGAGTAGACCAATCCCCCGGTCAAATCCAGATTCCGCTGCATCCGCTCGGGATACACCAACAGATTCCTGACCAGGTCCGTGACGCGGGCCAACATGTAATCGATCAGAATGGTGCTGTCAGGCATGATCACTCGCTCGACCGAGGAGTGGCTGATATCCCGTTCATGCCACAGGGCCACATTTTCCATCGCCGCCAAGCTATTGCTGCGTACGAGACGCGCCAGACCGCAGAGATTTTCCGAGGCAATCGGATTGCGCTTGTGCGGCATCGCCGACGAGCCCTTCTGGCCCTCGGAGAAATATTCTTCCGCCTCCAGCACTTCCGTCCGTTGCAGATGGCGAATTTCCGTGGCGATTTTTTCGATGGTGGCCGCCAGCAACGCTAATGCGGATGCATAGGCCGCATGCCGATCGCGCTGGACGATTTGATTCGAGACAGGGTCCGAGGCCAGCCCCATTTTGGCACAGACATATTCTTCGATTTCCGGCCCCTGATGGGCAAATGTCCCCATCGCGCCGGAAAGTTTGCCGACGGCAATGTCTTTCCTGGCCGCCTCAAGACGTGTCCGGTGCCGGCACGCCTCTTCGTACCAGATTGCCAACTTGAATCCGAACGACACCGGCTCGCCATGGATACCATGCGAACGGCCGACCATCACCGTATGGCGATGCTCCAACGCGCGCTTTTTCAAGACGGCAATCAACTCATCAAGATCTTCGAGGATGAGGTCGAGCGCCTCCGTCATCTGTACCGCCAGGGACGTATCGACAATGTCCGATGAGGTGAGCCCCATGTGGAGGTATCGATGTTCAGGCCCGACGGACGCCATGAGCGATTCGAGAAAGGCGATCACATCGTGCTTCGTCACCTTTTCAATTTCTGCGATACGCGCCACATCGATCTTCGCCTTTTTGCGGATCTTTGCGCTCGTGCCACGCGGGATCTGTCCGGCGCGCTCAAAGGCCGCGCAGGCCTGCAGTTCGACTTCCAACCAAATCTCGTACTTGTGTGTGAGATCCCAGATCGCGCTCATGCGAGGCCGGGTATATCGCTCAATCATCGCCACCTCATGAAACCAACACCGTGAATCGCATACAGATCCAAGTTTTCAGCTTCCATCGCCTTCTCGTCGTCTGACCTGTACGGTCCGCGCGACCTAATCGCTCCCGAGAACCGGCAATTCCGGGAACGCGCGTTTCCGTTCCAGCCGACTATCCGATCCCAGCACCTTGTCGAGAATTCCATTTACAAACTTGGAGGCTTCTTCATCGCCGAAACTTTTCGCCAGCTCGATCGCTTCATTCAGCGTCACCTTCGCCGGAACCTCGGGAACAAAAAGCAGTTCGAAACAGCCCAGGCGAAGAATGTTCCGATCGATAATGGGCATCCGGCCGACCTTCCAATTGGTGGCATGGCTGCCGATCAACGCATCCAGTTCTTTCTTATGCTCTCTGACTCCGGCCACGAGGCGCTCGGCGAAGACGCGGAGCTCATCATTCAGCGGATATTGCGTCCAAAAATCGTCCAGCCATGGGCCGGCCTGTCCATGAATGTCGTATTGAAAGAGAATCTGTACCGCCCGTTCACGGGCTTGGTGTCGAGAGGCCATAAGACAACGCCGGTCAGCGTTTCGCCCTCGCGGCCGTTCGTCCGGCTCTTCGTGGAGCGGGACCCGGCGGCACGTCCTCGCTCTCTTCTTTTTTGAGTTGTCGCATCACGTTGACCATTTCGATGGCCGTTTTGGCGGCATCGGCGCCACGATTGAGCTTCGCCGGATCCGCACGTTCAATCGCCTGCGCCACCGTATCGGTCGTGAGCACCCCGAAAATCACCGGGAGATTCGATTCCATCGAGGCCTGCAGGATACCCCGGCTTACTTCCGTACTGATGTATTCAAAATGAGGCGTGTCGCCTCGAATGACGGCGCCCAGGCAGATGACTGCGTCGAATCGACCCGACCGGGCGAGTTGGCGAGCCACCAGAGGAATTTCGAACGCACCGGGCACCCGCACGACCTCAATCGCCTCGTCCGACGCTCCGGCCTTGGTCAGCGCCTTCACGCATTCAGTGAGCAGGCGGCTGGTGACGAACTTATTGAATTTGCTCGCCACGATCCCGACGGTCAGACCCGTCGCGTCTTGGGAGCCCTTGCGAAGCTTCATGCCGTGCGATACCGATTCAGACGTTTCATGGATTGCGCGTGCGCCGAAGAAAGAGGGCGATCATACCTGGAAACGCCATCAAATGGCTACACGTTTCAGGCGCATCTCTTCCTGGCGAAGGACGTACGAAATAAAGCGCGGCAGACGCGTCAGACTTTTTTCAACAGGTGGCCGAGTTTGGCCTTTTTGGTGCGGAGATATTTTTCATTATCAGCGCGTGGAGCAATTTCAATGGGCACACGTTCGACCACCTTCAACCCGTACCCTTCAATCCCGACAATCTTCCGCGGATTGTTGGTGATCAGGCGGATCTTATGGAGCCCGAGCTGGACGAGGATCTGCGCGCCGACCCCATAGTCCCGCAAATCCGCCTTGAAGCCGAGTTGAAGATTGGCCTCGACCGTATCACTGCCGGAATCCTGAAGGCCGTAGGCTCTGATCTTATTCAGCAGGCCGATTCCGCGCCCCTCCTGGTTGAGATAGAGCAACACTCCCCGGCCGTCCTTCTGGATGATCTCCATGGCGCGATGGAGTTGCTCGCGGCAATCACAGCGCAACGATCCCAGCACATCCGCCGTCAGGCATCCCGAATGGACCCGGACAAGCATGGGCGTGTCGGCATCGACCTGTCCCTTCACCAAGGCAATATGAGTCGCCCCGTCGATATCATTCTCGAACGCAATCGCCTCAAAATCACCGAACGTTGTGGGCAAGAACGCACTCGCCGCCCGCCGCACGAAGGTCTCTCGATGCATCCGGTATTCGATCAAGGCTTTGATCGTCACCATTTTTAATTTGTGGCGTTTGGCGAACTTGGTCAGCTCGGCCACGCGCGCCATCGTCCCGTCCTCATTCATAATTTCGCAAATGACTCCGGCGGGATAGAGCCCGGCCAGTCGAGCCAGATCCACCGACCCTTCGGTCTGCCCCGCACGGCGGAGCACACCCCCGACTTGCGCCTTCAGAGGGAAAATATGGCCGGGACGCGCCAGATCAGCCGGAGAACAACGGGGATCGATGGCCACGTGGATGGTCGTCGCGCGGTCGGCTGCCGAAATGCCTGTCGTGATACCTTTCCTGGCATCGATCGACACCGTGAAGGCGGTGCCAAAGGTGGCCGTATTCTCCGCAGCCTGCGGGGCCAACTGCAGTTCCTCAACCCGTTCCGGCGTCAGGGCCAAGCAGATCAACCCACGCGCATGCTTGGCCATGAAATTGACCGCCTGGGGCGTGACCTTGCTGGCCGCCATCACAAGATCGCCTTCGTTCTCGCGATCTTCATCATCGACGAGGATGATGAACTTCCCCTTCTTGATGTCCCGGATGGCTTCTTCGATCGAATTAAACGGTGTCGCCATAGTCCCTCAATTGTACCGACCGGCCTGCGTGGGTGCCCAGCTAACTC